>JAYVYF010000320.1:0-4213 GCA_043784585.1 Burkholderiales bacterium | reverse complement strand
CGAGTCACGATCCAAAATCGAATCTGCATCGACGCAACAAAATAACGGGTGACGTGCGGCGTTAATGCCGCAATTGATGCCGTCCGCTTTGCCGCCATTCACTTTATCGATCACCCGCAGCTTCGGAATTTTCGGCGAATAATACACGCCCAGCACCGGTTTTACCTTTAGCCGCACGTTGTACGATTGCGGAAAGGCGATGAGATCAAACGCCTTGATAAGCTGGGCAAGTGTGCCGTCTTTCGAACCATCGTTGACCACCACGACCTCATAATCGGCATAGCGCAATTGCAGCATCGATTGTATTGAGGTAACGATGGTCGCCTCTTCGTTGTAGGCTGGAATCACGATACTGATGGGCGGCTCATAGGCTTTGAGCATTGATTCTGCCACCTCCACGCGGCCCATCGCCCGCCTGCGGTAGATTAATCGATATGTCACCAGACTGATAATTATTTGCGTGCTGGACATGGTCATCACGTAGCTGAACAAGCACCAGACGATAATCTCAGTGTTAAGCATCATTTAATTCGCTCTGCCAGTACATGAAGCAGCATTTGCCGCGTAAAAGCATCTTGCTCAGCGCGGGCATGCGCGCTCAGCGCCGCACCGCCCGCAAGCGCATGCAATGCGCCGGCCGCGCGGTAGCGCACCCACCACGAGCTATCGCGGGCCAGTGAAATGAGCGTCTCAATATCGTCTTGCAAACCAATTCGTCCCAGCGCGCGTGCACACTCCATTCTGACTAGCCAGCTGGCACTATGGGTTTGTGCAAGCACGAGCGAGCGATCATCGAACGATCCCATGCGTCCTAATGCATGCATGATGGCCGCGATCTCTTCAGGCTCGGTCGCGAGCGGTAGTCGCTCGCGAAGGATAGGAATCGCGGCCATATCACCAAGCCCTTCCACCAGCCGCACCAGACGGCGCGTATGTGATGGGTCCGCTTCACGTACGGCGGCTTCGACCAGCGCGAACGCCGCTGCTCCATGCGGGCGAATGATCTCGGCCATGGCGGCTGGAAACCAATCGCGGGTGTTGAGCGCATGCCGTAGCGCCACAAGGCCCCGCGCCGGATCGGCCTTTAATAGGGCTTCGGTAGCAATGTAGGAAAGATGCGCGTCAGCGGTTTCGGCAATCGCGGGTAGTTGCGCCACCGTTTTTGCATTCGCCAACAATGCGATCGCTGACAAACCCACCAGGCGATTCGATATGCGCCAGCTCCCGATCAATCGGCCAGCATAATCCACCATACCCAACTCGCGCGCGGTCTCGGTCAATTGATCGCTGGCCTCGTCTTTTACATAGCCTGTAAAGCGTAACCATAGCATCAAGAACAAGATTCGATCGCGATCAGGGAGTGGCGGTGCGGCAATATGTTCTCCGGCCATACGCGCAAAAAGGTAGGGTTCCCACAGTGTATTAAATGCTTGCTTGTGCGCATCGGCGCGCAATCTAAAAATGCGCATTGTAAAGGTGGCGACAATCATTAAGACGCATAGCAGCGTCAACACTATCACGGCGTAAATGAGTGTCACCGCGAGTGAGTAAGAAAAATGCGTTGTAAACGGGGCAATCGAAAACCAATCGCCCAATGCGTCAATGGTGGTGTGCGAATCGGTGGGTAAAGGTTGCGCGAGTCCCGTCATGGGAACGCATATGATCCACGCTGCGCGCGATCGGTGCGGCATTGGCTTATTGGAAACGAAAGCTGACGCCCGCGCCAAACTCATGATGCGTTAGGTGGGCGCGCGTTGCTCGCCCCAGCGCGTAATCAAGTGCCCAAGCGTCGTCGAATGCATGGCGACCGTAAATATTGATTGAGCGAATATCGGTGGACGTAATGGGCAAGAATGCGGCGGCCCGGTCGAGTTCATTTCCGCGCGACAGTGAAATCTGCAGATTTGATCGCTGCCCGTAATAGTAGGCGCCCGCAGCCCGATAGCTCACGGCGTTGCCTGCCGAGCTTGAGTGACTGGGGTAGACAGTAACGGCCGCGCCATAGTTGTCAAAATATTTTTCTAGGGTGATTTCACCAATCGTCACATTGCTTGTGTCGTAGCGCGCGTGGCGCACGCTGACTGCGGCACCATATCCTTGCTCGAAGCTTTGTAATAATTGTGCCTGGATGGCATTGCTCGGTAGAAAGTTGTGCTCACGACTTTTCATCGCCTCAAAATATAGCGTGGTTTTATTGGACACGGGTGTGTAGGCGGCGACCGTCACTGCTTCATCGCGCAGCCCAAATCGCGACACGCGCGAAATATCAAAGCGTAGGCTTTGGCGGGGCGCGAATTGATGAACGATTGCAAGACGCGTAGTCGTCCAATCGGGCGCGTCGTTTGAAAGCGTTTCGCGTGCGGTGCTTGCGGTGATATCAGTAAAACTTTGATCGGTAGCCACTTCGCTCGCGTGCGCACTAAAAGGTGCAGAGGCGAAAGTGGCTAGCCCGAATACGGCGAATAAAAATTGCTTTAGGGTAATCGCGCGCGACCGATTTTGTGTCGATTTCAACATTAGCTTTTGCGCGCGAGTAGGGATTTTACTCTTGCCGAAAGCTCCGCGGGGCGAAATGGTTTGATCACGTAATCGGTCGCACCCATTTCCAAACCTTTCAAAATATCTTCTTCACGGGACATGCTCGTCAACATGATAACCGGTACGTGTTTCCAAGCCGCGCGCGAACGCAAGTTAGTGAGCAATTCATAGCCGTCGTGAAAGGGCATCATCACATCCATTATGACCAGACTCGGTATCACCTCACTGGCGAACACAGCCATAGCCTCGTGGCCATCAGCAACCTTGGCAATAGCGTAGCCCTCACGTTTTAAACGGAATTCGATCAGGCTGGAAATCGTGGGGTCGTCCTCGACGATGAGAACGAGTGGTTGCGTTAGCATTTGATAGTGCACGATACTGAAAATAAAGTTCCTGCTATTGTAAACCTCGCCGTGTGTCAATCGCGCAGGCAATGTGAGCAAATGTGTCGCCGATCAGCTAAAGCATAAGCAACCGCCGCTCGTCTTGCTTCAGGCGCTTGCAGGCCGTGAACGCGTCGAGATGCTCGCCGGTATTAATGTTTGGCCGCAAAATCTGTAATCACGCCACCGAATTTGTCAAAACAGATTCGCATACCCCTACTAGACGCGAATTTATTTATTGCTCACGCGGATTTGCCAATCAAGCCTGTCAGCATTAGCGCGAACAGCACCAAAAGAATATCGCTGTATTATTTGCGCGCGTCGTGCGGTAGAGCGTTCACGGTAGTAAGAAAAACTAGGTCGCGGACTTCACTTCTGTCTTGAGTGCCGTTTCTAAAGCCATGAAGCGCTGCGTCATTTCAACCGGCAAATGGAAGCGAAGCTTGGTCAGCAATTCGTCGTGGAGTGTTAATTCCTGCCTCCACCGCGTTTGGTTGACGGCGGTGATTGAATCGAATTGTTCTTGGGTAAATGACGCGCCACTCCAATCGAGATCTGCGTATTTTGGAATAAACCCCAGTGCGGTTTTTTCTGCACTGGCTTTACCTTCTACGCGTTCCACAATCCATTTCAACACGCGCATATTGTCACCAAATCCGGGCCAAATAAATTTTCCGCTTTCGTCTTTGCGGAACCAGTTTCCGCAATAGATTTTCGGCGCGTTCGTACCCGCTTTTTCCCCCAACTGCACCCAATGGCTAAAATAATCTGCCATGTTGTAACCGCAAAAAGCGATCATCGCGAACGGATCGCGACGCACCACGCCGACTTGCCCGCTGATTGCGGCAGTGGTCTCGGAGCCCAGCGTGGCAGCCATGTAAACGCCTTCGTTCCAGTTTGCGGCTTCGGTGATTAGCGGCACCGTGCCGGAGCGTCGGCCGCCAAAAATCATGGCTGCAATCGGTACGCCATCCGGGTTATTCCATTCTGAATCTAGCGACGGACATTGCGTTGCGGAAACAGTGAATCGAGCATTTGCGTGCGCGGCGAGTCGGCCACAGTCGGGAGTCCAATCGCCGCCCTGCCAATCGGTTAATTTTGCGGGCGGCGTTTTCGTCATGCCTTCCCACCAAACATCGCCCTCGGGCGTCAGCGCGACGTTGGTAAAAATTGTGTTCGACTTCATGGAATCCATGCAATTCGGATTGGTTTCGTAAGACGTTCCCGGTGCCACCCCAAAAAATCCGGCTTCTGGATTGATTGCATATAGGCGCCCATCGGCGCCGGGTTTG
>JAYVYF010000319.1:0-1880 GCA_043784585.1 Burkholderiales bacterium | reverse complement strand
TCGACGCTAACGCCGTCCGAATATTCATCGTTCCGGGAAAGTCTGGGCAAATCATCCGGGTTTCAGTCACACCAAAATCGCTCGCTTGAATTTTTATTTGGCAATAAAAAACGGGCCCTGCTGACACCCTTCGAACATCGCTCGGAACTGCACGGACCGCTCAAAGCGCTGCTGGAATCGCCCTCGATCTATGACGAGGCAAATCGTCTGCTGGCGCGCCGCGGCATGGCGCTGGATCATGCCGCCGTTGATCGTGACTGGTCGCTGCCGTATGTGGCTAACGACAGCGTGGCGCGTGCGTGGGCCAGCGTGTATGCCAACCCCAAGGCACACTGGGATTTGTATGAACTGGCCGAAAAACTGGTGGATCTTGAAGACTATTTTCGTCAGTGGCGCTTCCGGCACGTCACCACCGTAGAGCGCGTGATTGGCTTCAAACGCGGCACGGGCGGCACATCGGGCGTTGGCTATCTGCGCGATACGGTCGGTGTGCGGTTATTTCCCGAACTTTGGGATTTGCGCACCGCGCTGTAATATCTTGTCGCTCCTCTTGATTGCAACTCGTACCGATTTTCTGCCATTCATCGCAATCTGTACCCGCAAGCTGTTGCTCCCCGGCAACATTTGGTCTTTAACCACCAAAACCTAACAAAGGGAGAACCGATATGAAATTCGCCAACCTCGCGGCTGCCCTAAAAGGGACGCCACACCGGGAGTAGAGGATCGCGTGACCCATTAATTCATGGAGTTGCTCGCGGGTGAATATTCCATCTCGATTCACCATGATAAAAGCGCCAACGGCAAATTCGATACCAGTATAGTCGGCATGCCACTTTAGCCTTATGCGAGCCCTATGTGCGACTTACGGTTGTTCGAATGATGCGATGGGTAACTTTGGCCCACTCACGTTCAAGCTGCGTGCAGACAAGAAAACCGTTACCCTTAATTTGAAATAGTGCGGGCGGTTTGGTAGCTTCGGCATCATGAGCAATCGCATGCCACGCCTGCTGCGCAGCGAATCGGTGGAGTTTCTGCGGATCGATCCGCGTTTCGTCATGCCGCGCTGCTTTCACGGCAATTTTATGCGGCATTGGCCAGGTTAGATAAAGCGGCCACCATTCGCACGGGTTTTCTGCGTTTGGCGCTGGCCGACATGCCATTCATCGCAAGTCCAGCGCACCGCCTAATTCCCATCCTTACACTGGCCTCACGTTAGTTAATCCACCACCCCAAGGAGCCCGCCATGAACCCACTCAACGTTGTCACTAATTTAACCGCTGCCGTCATCTACCCGTTGCGGATGATTTTTGTGGTTGGGCTCTGCACCTTCATTAACTACGTCACTTCACCCGACGTCTGGTGGGTGCAATGGGTAGCGTTTGGCATGGGCATTGGTTTGATTTCGGTATGGGCACGGGCCATCAAAACGCTGGTGCTGACAGTGGGTGTGGCCGCGATTGGGTATTTCGTTTACCGCTGGTGGCAGAACCGCGGTCAGCCGGATGCGATGAAACGCACTTTGGCCGAAGTAAAACCGCTGGTGAAAAGCCAAGGATACGTATAATTTATTCTGAAAAGCATTGTTGAAGCTCGCTAAACTGAAAGCCCATCATGAATACGATTGCCATGAATAAAACTGCGCTAAGCAAGGCTGAAGACGCACTGGAAAGCTTTGCCAGCGGAGAACATTTTCATCCGCTAGAGATGATCCATTTCTTTCGCCGCTGGCCACGCAGCTTTGTCAGAAATTTGGCCTACACGCTGATTCTCAATGCACTATTTTCGCTGGCGTTCACGCTGCTAGCATTCATTTTCAACGACCCCGCTAAGATTTGGCCAAAATTGGGTGAAATCATCCAGCAGAATTTACTCATCGCAAA
>JAYVYF010000318.1:0-13543 GCA_043784585.1 Burkholderiales bacterium | reverse complement strand
CAAGGCGCGACCAATCACACGACAGCGCCGTCGATAACTCAGTCAATCGAATCCATCAAACTACCGCGAGTTCTCAATGCATAAGATGGACGTCAAAATTCTGGATGCTCGCCTTCATGACCAACTTCCTCGATATGCAACACCTGGCTCGGCCGGACTGGATTTGCGCGCCTGCATTGAATCAACCATGACGCTAAAGCCGGGCGAAACCAACCTGGTACCGTCAGGTATCGCTATTCACATTGCGGATTCGGGCTATACAGCGCTGGTACTGCCGCGCTCTGGGTTGGGACACAAACACGGCATTGTGCTGGGCAATTTGGTGGGGTTAATTGATTCGGACTATCAAGGCCAGATTTTTGTTTCGGTCTGGAATCGCGGCCACACTGAATTTACGATGCAGCCCATGGAACGGATTGCGCAGCTCATCGTGGTGCCGGTCATTCAGGTCGAATTCAATATTGTTGAGGAGTTTTCGGAATCCGTGCGGGGCGAAGGCGGATTTGGCAGCACTGGCAAAAAGTAATCTATTGGCTAAATGCATACGCCAATGCAAACACCAAAACAAACGCATAAAGCTTGGCTCACAAAACTGATTCGCAAAGCCGATTCAAAATTTACCGCAATCGATGTATTTCAAAATCTCACATGACGAGCGCATCATGACCAAAACGTTAGTTCGAGCCACATTTGCCGCGATACTCCTCAGTTTCTTTTCTCTGAACCACGTAACCCACGCGCAAAATGCAGCCGATGAAAAACCACAAACGGGCCTCCCCAAAATCACCCTCTATGCAGGCGGACAAACCATTCACGCTGACGTTGCCGCCACCGAAGGTGCACGTCAGATAGGGCTCATGTTTCGTAAGCAAATGGGCAAGAACGAAGGAATGATGTTTGTATTTCCGCAGCTCGCCTATCACGCCATGTGGATGAAAAATACCTTGATCCCGCTTAGCGTCGCCTATATGGATGACAGTGGCAAAATTCTCAGCATCCACGAAATGGAACCACAAACTGAAATTTCTCATCAAGCCGCTGGGCCCGCGCGTTTTGCGCTGGAGATGAACGCCGCTTGGTTTAGCAGCCACAAGGTCAATGTAGGCAACACGATAAAAGGCCTGAATAAAGCGCCCAAATCAGACTAAACCGGGCTTGGTTTAAATCCACCGCAAACTAAACCCAGTCAGCGTAACTTTACTTATTTCAACCACCATCAATCACGTCAGATCTACCGCTGCAAAAACGTCGGGAAATACCTTAAGGGATAACAATGAAAAACAGCCCCACTAAAACCGCAAACGCCGCAACCACCAGCAGGGCAACAACGGCAACAAACACCGCGCTCGCGATCCTTTTTTTCGGCGCGGCTATGGTGAGGCCCGCCCTGGCGCAAGTGGCAGCCGACAACAATACCGCGAATAAATCAGCGGGCACCACGCTTCGATATGTGGGTGGCGACACTCGCTTGGGGGTGGGCTTTGATAGCGAGCTCAACGGGCGTGCCGAGATTTATCAGGTGCTGCAAAGCGCAGCGGATTCCGCCACCCTCGCCGAGGCATGGGCGGCACGTCACGCGGGCGGCTTAAAACTTTCGCGCAATTGGCTCGGCTCTGAAGCCAGCGTTTATAAAGTTTTTATTGCGGCTGATCAGGGCGAAAACAGTGTGCGTAAACTCACGCTAGGCGGTGGGCAAGAATATCAAAACTGGTACTGGACTACTTATTTAAGCAAAGGTTTGACGGGCGCGCGCCTCACCGACAGCGCTATGGCTGCCCTTACCCGTACGATCACCGGTGTCGATGCAGGCCGTCCTTTTGAGCAGGCTGTCACCACCACCACCGTCACCAATGTATTCCAGCGTCCTTACGAATGGGGCGTCAGCGCGCGGATTGGCCATTTTTATGAAGCCACGTTGTTACGTTTAACAGCCGGCCTTGATTACGATACGGGCAAATATTCGAATCACCAAACCACCGCATCGCTGGTCGGTGAAAAGTTTTTTGAGGGCAGCGGCATTTCAGTTGCACTGTCTGTCGAGATCAATCGCCGCAACGGACAATTCGTGACCGACCGCAGCGACAGCCGCGGCATGGCAACGTTGCGCTACGAATTTGGCGAGCCACCGTCCAATTTCCGGACAAGCAAAATTACCCGAACCGTGATGTCAACCGAGCGGGTGCCTGATCCGAGCTGGAAAGCCCCGGAAACGATAAGCGCAACGCAGACAGATCCATCCAATGGTGCGAGTGCAAACTCACAAACTACGTTGGTGAGCGCGGTTCCCGCTGCAAAAGATGCACAAGAAACCTATTTTGACCTCGGTGGATCAAAACTCAAACCCAAAGCCATCAAGGAGCTTGACGCATTAATGACGCGGATCGAAATCGCCAAACCGTACGCATCGATCAAGGTCGATGTGACTGGGCACACTTGTCCCACTGGCTCTGATCGCAATAACTTTCCGCTGTCGCAACGTCGCGCAGATGCCGTGAAGAACTATCTGGTCTCAAAAGGCATCGAGGCAAACGTCATTACCACGGTGGGTAAAGCGGGCAAAGGCGATTCAAAATATCCAGAAGGCAAAGGCTTGGGCTTCCGCCATCGCCGCGCAGATACAGAAGTTGTGATTTCCAAGGCGGTTCCCAATTTACCAGCCAATGCGGTCGCCCCAAGCACTCCCGCACCTTCTCTTAATCTCGCCAAGACACCCGCAACCGCGCCCATGATTGATCGTCCAATATCGCGCGAGGTGATTGAAGATGCGCCTAACCCTTGGAAAGATCGTGCGCTGCGTAATTCCGTGCCGCACAAAACCCGCGTGGATGTGTATCGATTTGCACAAACTTCTTCCACCGACACGTTAGGCACCAGGCGCTTTCTGAATCGTGCGCCGACCGCCGTAAACGACAACGTCACCGCGGCATGCGGCGCGGTCGCAACATTTGATGTGCTCGCCAACGACACCGATCCAGAAGGTGATGCATTGACTATTACCGGCGTGTCCAATCCCGGGAGAGGCAGCGCAGTAATTTCAAGCAACAAAATCGCCTACACGCCCAACCCAGCCACCTGTAGCGCGGGGGCAGACACCTTCACCTACACCATCAGCGATGGCAAGGGTGGCGCCTCAACCGCAACCGTTAATGTCACCCTGCAGTCGGCTGCTGTGAATGAGCCGCCGATTGCAGTAGACGACACCTTCACCGTCCACTGTGGCGCATCGGCCACCCTTGACGTGCTCGCCAATGATCGCGATCCAAACGGCGATCCGCTGCGCATCACGTCCATCACCGCACCGCAACAGGGCTCGCGCGTATCGATTGCTGCCGACGGAAAAAGCTTGCTGTTGGCTCCCGCCATACTCTGCTTCAGCACGGATAGTTTCACCTACACAATCAGCGATGGACGCGGTGGCGTGGCAACCGCAAAAGTAACCTTGATCGACCCATAAGCCCAGGCTTCATCGGGTTCAAAAAAGCCGCCAGGTGGAAATCCGGCGGCTTTTTTATGATGGCGACGAGCTGGTCATTTGGCCTACCTTGCATCAGTTTGCGTTAGGCGCTCTGGCAGGTTTTGACATTAGCTTAACCAGTCCAACCACCGCCAGAATGGGAATGGCGATGAATATCGCAAACGGCAAAAACACCAACAACAAAGCGAACAGCACCGCCACGATAGATGCCACCACCGCGAGAGCCAGCGCGCCCACCACCATCACGCCCGTCCCAGCCAAAACCACCGCCACCAGGATCGCAGTCAATATCAACACCGGAATCGCAATCGCCCAGCCGAGCGCTGAGTCTGAAATATCATCATCAAACCAGACCAGCGTGCCAGGCTCAACCGACCCGGCGAGCCATGTCGATGACGCGACCGCTGCCACCGCAACGGCGAACAATACGACGACTCCCAAAATGACTTTACGGCTTAGTGATGACGATCCCATGTACTGCTCCCGTGTTGTTTATGATGTGTTGATGACGGGATTCTGGTGCAGAAAAACAATATCTAAAAGTCAGAAACGATGGAATGCAGAATTTGTGGGGCAAAGTGAAACCCTAGCACTGGCGAGCGATTACAGGCACAAACATCTGATGCACCGCCCCCGTATTAGATCGCGATTTACAGATGGTATCAATTCAAACGGCCGCTAGCCACAATGCATCCCTTTCGTCTCCTGGTTTTCAGGTATAGCAGCTAATTGAAAGTGATTGCGCCGTTCGTACCGTTGTTTTAATCCTTGCGCAAGGACGCAACCGCCTACCGCTTCTGTGGATCCGACTTGAGCGGTATTTCAGTCCTCGCGCGCGCCAAGAATGTATTTAGCACGATGCTGCATATTCAGGTGGGAAGAATTAATCTCTACTGGCAACGCGCCTTCCAAGGCTTTCACCCGGATTCGAGGCTCAATACACTTGTTAATGCTGGTGTTTAGATATCGCGCTATCCAATCGCGATTTCACCCGCTCAAGGCTTCGCCGGAACCGCTTTTTTCGCCGGTGGCTTTTTAGCGGGGTCGCCTGTCGGCGTTGAGACTTTCGGCTGAGAACCTAAAATCATGGTTGCGAAACGATCCCGCAGCGTCGCCTGGCTGCTGTAGCTTTCCATCGTTCTGCCGAGGTTACGATCCAGCGCAAGCAGCCGGTCAGCGGGCGTGGGATGGGTGGAATAGAGCAGGCTCAGGCCGCTTTGTTCGGCGCTGATATCTTGCAAGATCTGTATGACCGTCGGCAGGCCGTAGGGGTCGTATCCGGCGCGCGCAGCGAGCACCATGCCCATGCGGTCAGCCTGATATTCTTCTTCGCGATCAAGCGACAACAAAATCATGGACTTCGCTTCGCCAATACCAATCTTTATGGCTTCTTTGCCCAAAGCCCCGGTTTTTGCATTAGCATCGACGACCGCTCCACCAATAGTAAAAAGCGCATTACCCTTCAACTTTTTCTGATATGCCTTTAGCTGATGTTTTTGCACTACATGCGCGACTTCGTGCGCTAGCGCACCCGCCAATTCGGCCTCGGAACGCATTCTAAAAAGTAAGCCCGTGCTGATATATATCTGGCCACCGGGAGCCGCGCCGGCATTGGCGAGTGGCGAATCCAGCACCGCAAAACGCCACGGCAAATTCGGACGCTCTGAGCGCGACGCAATCACGCGACCTACTTGATTGACATAGCGCTGAATACGGTCACTGTCGTAGAGCGGTGCGGCACCTAAAATGCCCGACATTAACTGCTCGCCCAGCGAAATTTCTTCGGCCTCCGAAAACTCCTTGAATGCTTCCGTGCCTGATTTTGCGATGGATGAAATAGTATCGATGCTGGGAATCATGCCGCCAATGCCGCTTCTGCCGCCGGGCAAATTATTTAGCGCGGGCATGCCTGCACATCCGGCAACGACGATAACGACCCAGGCTAGAAATAGTGTTGAAAAAATTTTACTCATTTCTTTTCTCCCCGGCTGTTGGTGCCGCCGTTTGTACCGCCGGCATTAGTGGGGTCGGCCGCATTCGCATCGTTAATCGAATCTTGTGCAAGATAGGCAACACGGCGGAAAGCAAGGCGACCTTGTGTGGCGAGGCGATCTGCATCACCCTGACTGGCTTGAAAACGCTTCAGCTTTTCAAACTCGGCGGGATTCAACTGCGCACGCTCCACATCTTCACGCGAGAAACCGCGAATACCAACCGTGGCGCTCTGACCGCGAGTGTTACTGCGCGAATTACCCGACAGCAGGCGGTTAAAGCTCGCGAAGAAACCGCCGGAGGATTCAGTCTCCACCACCGTCGCACCACCACGCAGATGCATCATGCGCACCCAGCCCATATCGCTGCTTTTTTCTATCTTCACGCGGCTCCACGCACCACGCCGCTCCAAAATTTGGGCGGGCGTTTTTTCGGCCAGCACGCGAATAAGCGCAGCCGAATCATCGGGTGCTTGCCGCAGCTCTGTCTGGCGATTGGTGAAGCTGGTTTCGTCGGCGCAGGCTGACTGCTGCGCGAACGCAAAAGCAACTATGCCCAACAGCGTGAACCAACCATGGTGAAAATTTTTCATGCGCACCGCCTCCTAAAAAGCACATTTTTATTTTGATTAAGGTCTCACATTAGGCGCGCTATGCCTATCCCGTCAATAGGGTATTTGGTAAAAATACCCTATTGTTTGGTCTTTGTGCGACCTTGGTGCGGTTGTAATGGCACACCACCACGAGCCTTAAATGCCCAATCGCTTCCAGATAGTTGACGGCAGGCCCGCCTGATTGAGCGTATAGAAATGCAAGCCTGGCGCGCCGCCGGTCAACAATTTTTCGCACATATCGGTCACTACATCGAGCCCAAACGCGCGGATAGACGCGGTGTCATCGCCAAAGCCTTCCATTTTGCGGCGAATCCAACGCGGAATTTCGGTGCCACAGGCATCTGAAAAACGCGCCAATTGCGAGAAGCTGCCTATCGGCATCACCCCGGGCACAATCGGGATATCAATGCCTTTGGCCTCCACTTGCTCCACGAAATGAAAATACGCATCGGCGGTATAGAAAAATTGCGTCATCGCGGAATTCGCGCCCGCTTCCACCTTCTCGCAAAAGCGGCGTAAATCTTCGTCCGGGCTGCGTGCTTGCGGATGATATTCAGGGTATGCCGCCACCTCAATCGCAAAGTGATCGCCATGCTCGCTGCGAATAAATTTTACCAAGTCGCTGGCATGACCAAGCTCGCCCGCTACTGCCATACCGGACGGCAGATCGCCGCGCAACGCGACAATATGTTTAATGCCCCCCGCCTTATATTGATTCAATATATCGCGAATGCTGTTGCGGGTTGAACCGATACATGAGAGGTGAGGTGCGGCTTCATAGCCTTCCGATTGGATCTCCAGCACGGTGGAAAGCGTGCCGTCCTGGGTGGAACCGCCCGCGCCAAACGTGACAGAGAAAAACGAAGGCTTCAGCTGGGCAAGCTGAACCCGCGTCTCGCGCAGTTTGGCAATACCCTCGGGCGTTTTAGGCGGGAAAAATTCAAAACTAAATTTTTTTTCGAAATCTTTTTGCATAACAATTTCCTGGTGCGCCATTTCGCAAAATCTGATGATCGAGTGTAATCGTGCTTCACTCCTACTCTTGCGGCAGAAGCGACCGACCACCGCACAATCTCTGCCTCTCGCAATACATTGAGAGTACCAATAAAAACGCCGGCAGTCTTATCGACGACCGGCGTTATTTTTACGTCACTTTAATTGTGTATCAACCAACGCGGTTAATACCAATAAGTGTCGCTTTTAATAGCGATAGCTGTCGCCTTTGTACGGGCCCTGTGCCGACACATTGATGTAAGCAGCCTGCTCATCACTCAATTGTGTCAATTGTGCGTTCAGTTTCGTGAGTTGCAAGCGTGCGACTTTTTCATCAAGATGCTTTGGCAAAGTGTAAACGCCGATGGGGTATTTCGCGGTGTTGCCGAACAACTCCATTTGCGCGATCACCTGATTCGCGAATGATGATGCCATCACATAGCTGGGGTGGCCGGTACCGCAACCCAGATTGACCAGACGGCCCTTTGCCAATAATGTAATTTTCTTTCCATCCGGGAAAATCACGTGATCGACTTGCGGCTTGATTTCTTCCCACTTACATTTCTGCTCAATCGTCACGACATCAATCTCGTTGTCAAAGTGACCGATATTACAAACGATCGCTTCGTTCTTCATTTTCGCCATGTGCTCGAATGTGATGATGTGGTAATTGCCAGTGGCAGTCACGAAAATATCAGCCTTGTCTGCAGCGTAATCCATGGTCACAACGCGGTAGCCTTCCATCGCGGCTTGCAGCGCACAGATAGGATCAATCTCGGTCACCCATACTTGTGCGGACAATGCGCGCAATGCTTGCGCAGAGCCTTTGCCCACGTCGCCATAACCCGCAACCACGGCAACCTTACCCGCGATCATCACGTCGGTGGCGCGCTTGATCGCGTCAACCAGCGATTCGCGACAGCCATACAAGTTATCAAATTTTGATTTGGTGACGGAATCATTGACGTTGATTGCCGGGAACGCCAACTTGCCGTCTTTGTGCATCTGATACAAACGCATCACGCCGGTGGTGGTCTCTTCGGTGACGCCCTTGATTTTGGCGAGCCGTGTTGAATACCATGTGGGATCTTTGAGCAGTTTGGCTTTGATCGCGGCAAACAAAATGCGCTCTTCTTCCGCACCGGGATTCGCTAATACCGACAAATCTTTTTCCGCGCGCGTGCCGATGTGTAGCAGCAGGGTTGCATCGCCGCCATCATCCAAAATCATGTTTGTGTGGCCGCCATCCTGCCACTCAAAAATACGATGCGTGAACTCCCAGTACTCCTCCAGCGATTCACCTTTGTAAGCAAATACGGGCGTGCCTGCTGCCGCGATGGCAGCGGCGGCGTGGTCTTGAGTGGAGTAAATATTGCACGATGCCCAGCGCACTTCCGCGCCCAGCGCTTCGAGGGTTTGGATCAGCACGGCGGTTTGAATCGTCATGTGCAGTGAGCCGGTAACGCGCGCGCCTTTGAGCGGCTGCGCAACTGCGAATTCATCGCGAATCATCGTCAAGCCGGGCATTTCAGTTTCAGCGATTTTAATTTCTTTGCGGCCCCATTCGGCCAAATTCAAGTCAGCAACGTAATAATCGTTATTGATGAGATTTTTCGGTTTCAAAATTGCGTTCATAGTGTTGTCCTTAAACATTTGCCGCAGGATAGCGGGAGTCCAACTAACGGTGCCTTGAGCGCTATCTGCGGACGAAAAAAAGCGCCCGCAATCGTTCAAGATTGCGAGCGCCGTTGTGATCTTGTCAAGCCTGGTTAGACCTTAATTACTACAAAGGTGTAATTGCAACGCTCCTCGACTTAGAAAGTATAAACGAATTCGGACTTATTTGTGCGGTTGTGTGAGATTACAGCCGCCACCAAAGTTGCGGTCACGGATTTTGCTAACTAATCGTGGCGCCTGCGAAGCGCAATCAAGCAATCGCAAACACCAGCAAAAAAAGCCCTATAAAAATTCAGCCTCACAGCCAAAATTTATATTTTCGGCGGCCTTCTTGATGCGCTCGTCAACCACTTTTACAGTTGCGGCCGCTTTTGGGGAGCTTACTTTGAGGTGGGCTAAAAGCTTTATTTGCTCTTGATCCAAATTATTTTCTTCGTCGATCATATATCGTCCCTCCAAGGGACTGCGGATATTAATTTTATGAACGGTATCCGCAAGATCTTTAATCGGACATTAGTTTTTATGCTTTTTCTATAAACGGGGTTGGGATGGGTCGCAGGACGCGCCGCCTTGAGTAACAACAGGTAAAAAAATCAAAAAAAGCGCGATCAACTTTGATCGCGCTTTCTTGGTTTCTGACCATGATGAAGCGGTCGCTAAACGTTCGCCGGCTCGCGAATTTTGGCTGCTCCCTTCAATCCCGCTGCCTCACGCAGCGCGGCCACTTTGTCAGTGCGCTCCCATGAAAACTCCGGCTCTTCGCGACCAAAGTGACCGTAGGATGCGGTCTTCTGGTAAATCGGTTTTAACAAATCAAGCATCTGCACGATGCCTTTCGGGCGCAGATCAAAATGCGCAGCAACGATCTTCGCAATTTCTTCATCCGAAACAACACCGGTGCCTTCGGTATAAACCGTGATGTTCATCGGCTTGGCCACGCCAATCGCGTACGCGACCTGGATCTGGCACTGGCGTGCCAATCCGGCCGCAACAATGTTTTTCGCCACATAGCGCGCAGCATACGCCGCAGAACGATCCACCTTCGACGGATCCTTGCCCGAAAACGCGCCACCGCCGTGCGGGCATGCGCCACCATAGGTATCGACAATAATTTTGCGGCCCGTCAAACCACAATCGCCCTGTGGTCCGCCCACCACGAAACGGCCGGTTGGGTTCACCAAGTAGCGGGTATCCTGCAACCACGCTTTAGGCAATACCGGCTTGATAATCATTTCGACCACGGCCTCATGAATGTCTTTTTGCGACATCTCGGGCGAATGCTGGGTGGAGAGCACCACGGTGTCGACCGAATGCGGCTTACCGTCCACATAACGCATCGTCACTTGTGATTTCGCATCCGGGCGCAGCCACGGCAAACGGCCATCTTTGCGTAATTCTGACTGACGCTGCACCAGTCGATGCGCAAAGTGAATCGGCGCAGGCATCAGTACCGCGGTTTCATCACATGCATAACCAAACATCAAGCCCTGATCGCCAGCACCCTGATCGAGATTGTTATCCTGCGCACTATCCACACCCTGCGCGATGTCCGGGCTTTGTTTGTCATAGCAGACCATTACCGCGCAGCCGCGATAATCGATACCGTAGTCAGTATTATCGTAACCAATACGCTTGATGGTGTCGCGTGCAACCCCGATGTAGTCAACATTTGCCGTGGTGGTGATTTCACCGGCAAGCACCACCAGACCGGTGTTGCACAGAGTCTCTGCCGCCACGCGTGAGCGCGGGTCTTGGGCTAAAATCGCATCCAGGATGGCGTCCGAAATTTGATCCGCCACTTTATCTGGATGGCCTTCCGAAACAGATTCGGAAGTAAATAGATAGTCATTCATTTGGGTATCCCCACAGTCATTAAAAAGTGTTGCATAACCATGAATACTAGCAGAATCCTGAATCTCAACCAATGCCCGATATTTATGACCGCGGTAAATGGTGAGCTCGTCGGGACCTCCCGCAAGTCATCGATTGCACATTCACGTTCCCTGATTTGCGCTGCGCCATCGGCTTCAACATCAACGCCACCAGCGGCTCCACGATTAGCCCGATTTTGACCGCGCTAAAAAACCTTTTGTTTCGAGCAGCTGGTGCGCTGCCGTTGCGCATCAATCACTCTCTGGGCGCATTGCTGGGCTGGCTGGCCTGGTGCTTGTCGCCGCGCTATCGCCGGATCATGCGCGAAAATTTTGCGCAATTTTTAACCGCCGCCCGCAGCACCCAAATAACACTGAACGCGGTGATTGCCGAGCAAGGTCGCGGCGTGAGCGAACTTGCAATAGCCTGGACAGCGCCGATCAAAATCTTGTATTCACTGGTGAGTGAATGCGACGGATGGGAACATGTGGCCGCAGCAAAATCTGCCGGACAAGCCATTATTTTCGTCACCCCGCATCTGGGCTGTTACGACATCGGCGGACGCTATCTCGAAAGCCGCATTCCTGTCGTCGCGCTATATCAAAGCCCCAAGCAGGCGTGGCTTGAACCGCTGATGCAGGCGGGACGCGTGCGCGGCGGTGGCTCAACCGCCAGAGCCGATGCGTCAGGAGTTCGCATCTTGCTCAAAACACTGAAGCAAGGCGGCAATATTGTGATGCTGCCGGATCAAGTCCCGGCGCCTCAAGACGGTAAAACGGGCGGCAAAGCGGACGGAGTGTGGGCAAACTTTTTTGCACGGCCTGCCTACACCATGACATTGCTGCCGAGATTGGCCGAAACAACTCACGCCGCGGTGCTGTTTTTTTTCGCTGAACGGCTTACCCAAGGCCGCGGTTATAAGATGCATATTTTGCCCATGACTGAACCATTTTCAACGGACAAAAATATCGCGGCACGACAAACCAATGCGATGGTGGAAAAGCTGATCCTGATGTGTCCTCAACAATATTTGTGGGGCTACAATCGGTATAAGCATCCTGCCGGCGCGCCGCTGCCACCGGCCACCATAAGCGACGTGACGTGAACCACGTAATGTAGACAATGCGCCATGGAATATATCAAATATATGAAGTGTAAGCCTAGCATTGGCGGGCCTCGACAGTCACTTTTGCTCTACCATGCCGATCAATACTGGACCTTGCTCAAATGAGAGTAGCCTTATTTATTCTCTGGTGCATGCGCTGGCTACCACTCGCTGCGGTGCGAACGATCGGCAATTTTCTGGGCAGTTTGCTGTTTCACTGGGGCCGCCGACGAGTGACATTAATTAATTTAGCGAAGTGCTTTCCGCATAAAACCGAGATTGAACGTGAGGCCATTGGTCGGGGTGTATTTCAGCATTTATCAAGCGCCACGCTGGATTTAGGCAGGCTCTGGTATGCCCCCGTTGACGACGCGATTTCCCACGTAAAACTGATCGATAAACAGTACATGGACGAGTGGCGCGGCAAGGTTCCGGTGATCGTCTTAGCGCCCCATTTCGTCGGCCTCGATATCGGCGGCGCACGATTTTCGTATGAATATCCCGAAGCGTTCTCGATGTATTCCGAACAAAAAAGCAAAGTGTTTGATAACGCTCTGCGCAGCGCTCGCTTGCGCTTTGGTAAGCCGCTGCTGGTCACCCGAAGTCAGGGGCTGCGACCCGTATTGAAAGCGCTCAAAGAAAAAAAGCCGTTTTACTATTTGCCCGATATGGATTTCGGCGCAAAGGATGCGGCCTTTGTCGATTTTTTCGGTAACAAAACCGCCACCGTCACCGCCCTCTCACGGCTCTGCGAAATCACCGGCGCCAAAGTCATACCGCTCGTTACCCGTCAAACCGAAACCGGCTACGAGGCCGCGTTTTATCCTGCTTGGGAAAATTATCCGAGTGGTGATGCCGAAGATGACGCGCGGCGCATGAACACTTTTTTAGAAGAACGCATTTTAGAAATGCCCGACCAATATTTTTGGGTGCACAAACGTTTTAAAACCCGACCACCGGGTGAGGCGAGTTTTTATGATTAGCGCAATTGCGGGTCACAAACCGTCACTCTTGGGCCAGCCGCTGCGCCACTGTTTTTTTTCAGGCCTTTGGAAATCAGCTACATACCGATCAAAAACGCGCGCGAACTGTTCGAATATTGGAACGGGCCCCGAGGCATACGAGCACACGTGGCGTACACATGAAGAAAAAATGTCGGCACGCTTGCGTTCGGCGCATTCAAGCAAACCCATGGCAGCGCGGTTGCTTGAACGAACCAATGATGCGAACCGACGGCGTTTACTATGCCGTACCTTCCCAGTAACTCTTTGCCTTCATATATGCTTGTGCGCCGACCTTGCGGCCAAGGTCTAGACCCGCGATATTGCCGTCATCGAAGTGAATGCCCCCGTAGATACGCGATTGACCCGCTTCATTGGCCGCGTCGGTAAACGTAGCCCACGACAGTGTAAGGTCGACCGTAGGTAGCTTATTATCAGCACGCAATGTTTGGGCAGCTTGGGTGTATGTAGCGCCGAGGGTATCACTACCGGTAAATTGCTTGAGCACTTCTGCGCCGGCAGCGCTGAACGCGCTGTGACCGGATGTATATTCTGGAAACGGCGGTGTGGGAAATGTATCAACCTGATACGTGCGCCATGCCTCGCCCTGAATCGAGACGAAAGCTGCCGCGGGGCCGCCCGCACCAATGCCCTGCACGGTTTTACCGTTCATCAAATAGCGAATCGCCGAAAGCGGGCGCACGTAATCATAAAAACGCTTTGCTTCCCAGGTGGCAATAGCAGCATCGTGGATTGAATTGGAAACGGCGAAAAACATTTTCGCATCATTGTCGTTGCTATTTTTATCGCGGCTC
>JAYVYF010000317.1:0-4731 GCA_043784585.1 Burkholderiales bacterium | reverse complement strand
CAGTATTGCATTGTCTCCCGCCGCGTTCAATTTACCGTAAGTTCCATACACCACTCGCGCCTCGGGGAGTACTGCGCCACTTTCAGTTTTAAAGTTCTTGATGATGAACTCTTGTTGAACGGGCTCTACCGGCTGTGCCGTGGCAGCAGTGACGTGCAGACCCAGCACTGCGGCAAACGCGCACGAGGTGCTGACCATCGCGCTGAATACGTTGTTATGCAATGTGTGCACTATGGCTACTCCCGTGATTGGTTGGTTTTATACATATTGGACTATTCGTATGACATTCACAACCGACGATTCAATGTTGTTGCCCATGGCGGTATAAGTGACGCTCGGTTGGGAAACATGGCGGTAGAAAAAACTGCTTGCAGCCCAAAGCAAGCACATTCAAGCGCTGAGAAACTGCGCCTACGTCTTCAACTGGGAAATTGACTAGTGTTTGGCGGCAGAGTCTCTCCGTCAGCGCCTGAAAATAAATTAATAATAATGTCGCTGGATATCAGTGATGACGCTTACTGTTCAATGATATGGCGCTTCACCATCCAAATAGTGGCATCTCGCCTGCTAGCGCCGCTTTTTTAAGCGACGAAGATATTTGCAGAACACGGATACTTTCTTTGATTTTTGGACTTCGTTGCGTCAAATAAAATATGGCGATTTTCTGATCGCTGACCGGCGGGCTGACGGGTTCATTTTCAGCATTGCGGAGTTCCCAATCAGATTGGCGATTTTCCTGAACCTTGGAATAGGGTCGACGGGTTTCAATCAAGGTCTGGCTGTAGATGCAATCGTACTGCCGTGCGATCTTTTTTAAGCACTTGGGGATTTGCTGGTCGTAGAGTATTTTTAACCCGACCAACTCACCCCAGCGGTTGCATTGTTGCTTACCGGTTGTGAAGCCGATATGGTCAAAGCCTTGTTTGATGGCGAGCCAAATAATCGCTTTAATGCCCAGCTCATGCCATTCATCGGTGAACGGTGCATCGGCAATCGAATTACTGTTAATCGCGTCATCTTCAACGGTATCTTCGATTTGTTCGCTTTCTGAGCGATATTGACGAAGTTCTGCATGCCACGGGCTTTGAATTTCTTCAACCATTAAGAGTAGTTGCCCGTCGCAGTCCATTCTCTCGGTCGTGCGTATATGCATTAGTAATTGATCTACCTTAAAATGTTCGTCACGATACATAAAACGCCAATTCGGTAAGCGGATAAACCATTCCTGGTAGTTTTGTCCGCCCAATAATGAGTACATCTCGAAGTGTGTATCAGGTTGGTTTTTGCCAAAGGCGTGCATCCTTCGCCGGATAGTTTCATGCATGACATCAAAGGCTTCGAGTGATGATGGAAACCAGCCGCCGTGCTTTTTATGACTGCGCAACATCTTGCCTTTATCATCCAACACGATCCAATTCGGCGCGCAAATCCAAAAATCTTCGTAATTGGTGCGAATCATCCAATAGCCCATCGATGGATGCTGATAGCAGGTTTGGGCTTTATCAACGAACCGCTTGGCCTCCGCTTCTACGCGTTTGGGGCGTCGGTCGACCATAACTTTAACGTCGAGGCTTGGACGAAAGCCGAATCGCCAATTTGCGCCAAGCGTCGGCTCACATTGTTTAAGCGCCTTAGCGGCGATGTTGATCAACACCTTTTTCGGGACACGCTTGCTAGGCTCACAGTCGTCATCCAGAAATCTAAAAATGCCCGACTGCACTATTTCTTCTATGCGTATTCCCGGCAAATTGTTTATTACTCCCACCCATTGCGAAGCAGAAGCGATATTCTGCGGGCTGCGTTCTAGCCAATCGAGCAACTTGGAACGCAGTGGCAACAGATAGGAGTTTTCACCTTCAGGTGCATTCATGGCGCGGCTCGCCTCATTGCGCTTACATTAATATTTTGTTTTCCATAGCCCACGATTAAATTATGCTCCCCGCTGTGGTTTAGCAAGATCAAAAATTGTGCGGCGGCGCGGGACGGAAACGGCGAGGGCAGTTACCCTCGCGCTATGGTCAGAAACATGGCGACTCAATACAGCGAATTTTGTAAAACAAGCTTTGGCGCGAGTCTTACGTCACCCCATGAATGTCATCGCCCCAACCAGGTTTTGTTTTTAGCGGCGGCATGCCGTAAGTCAATCGGCCAGTTTTTTAGGCGAATAACACGCGAACCCCGTGCTGCCAATAACGTTTTTTTTCTGCGGCGGCGTACTAAAAACCAACTTTCACCCTGAACAGCCGTGGAATTCATGTCATAGCCTATCAAATAACAACATAATTCGTTATGGCAAACCCCGCTGATCACCCCCCCGCGCGCACCGAAATTCCGGCAATTGCATTTATCGCGCTTTCGTTTGCGGCCTTCGGCAGCGGCGTTTCACAGCGAGTATGTGACCCACTACTCCCGCGTTTGGCCACCGATTTCTCGGTGTCGTTAGGAACCGCGTCGCTGGTGGTCACCATGTTTACGGTTGGCTATGGGCTTAACCAGTTATTCTTTGGCCCACTTGGCGACCGATTTGGCAAATATCGGGTGATTGCATGGGCAACGGTCGCCTGTTCTGTAGCCTCACTGCTGTGCGCGCTATCGGCGGGCTTTAATATGCTGCTTGCCGCACGACTTATCACCGGCTCTATGGCCGCCGCCGTTATTCCGCTATCGATGGCCTGGATTGGCGACGTGGTGCCGTATGAAAAGCGCCAGCCAGTACTCGCCCGTTTTTTGATTGGCCAAATTTTAGGTGTTTCTGCAGGGCAATTATTAGGCGGCCTGGCAGCGGATTTTTTAGGCTGGCGAATACCGTTCGTGATGGTGGCGGTGGGTTTTATGATGGTTAGTGGCTTATTATTTTCAATCCACAGGCGCCTACCGCCACAAGCATTGCAGGTCAATGCGTCCAGCGGTCATGTGCTACAACGATTGGTGCATGAATTTGCGCAGGTATCTCGATTGCCGTGGGCACGCGTGGTTATTGTGACGGTGTTTATGGAAGGGGCATTTGTATTCGGTCCATTCGCGTTTTTTGCCTCGCATCTGCATGGGACCCATGGACTTTCCCTATCCGCGGCGGGCGCTGTGGTGATGCTGTTTGGCGGCGGCGGTTTTTTGTTCGCGAGTGGATCAAGCAGCTTCGTGAAGCGCCTCGGCGAAGCGGGCCTGGCGCGTTGGGGCGGGTTTGCCATGTTTGCGTCGATGCTCGTATTCGGGTTCGCATCGCAATGGTGGTGGACGATCCCGGCAAGCTTTGTCACGGGGCTCGGTTTCTACATGCTTCACAACACCTTACAAACGAATGCGACGCAAATGGCACCTGAACGGCGCGGGGCGGCGGTTTCTGCTTTTGCGGCCTGCTATTTCATTGGCCAATCGACGGGGCTGGTCATTGCGGGACTAGTGACTGCCCTGATCGGCACGCGTACCATTATCGTCGCAGGCGGGATAGGGGTATTAATGGTGGCGCTGAATTTTGCGAGACTGAAAACACGGGTGCTGGCGACCGCAAACCCATGATCGACGCGTGCAACCAAGTCTGGCATCATGAATTCCCTGAAATGAATGCAGCTGCGGCTGCGAGGCGCTAGATCGGTGCCACAACGCGCACTGAAACACCATAGTCCGTGTAATAAATCGTTGACTTGCTTTGGCTACTGAAGCCAAGCACGCGCCCGACCGTATCCGATTCGAGTTTTAACGGTAAGCCGTTTGCACCTACCCAGAATTTCACCCAGCCAGCGCTCGATGCCAAGCCGCCGCCTACAGTCGCTGCCTGATAGTAGCGGTAGGCCATCGCGGGCTTGTTGTTCACTGGCTCTGGCCCGATGATTTGTGCACCGCTAATCGTTTTTTCAAATGCCGCAATCGCGGCTGGATCCTTGCGCATCTGCTCAATTAAATTGCCGGAAGAAATCGGCAGGCGCATCCACTTGCCATCGGTTTTCAGGTAATGCGTACCGTTGATCATGATCTGTTCCACATTGTCTGTTTTCATAACCATATGCATACTGGCGGGGGCTGCAAATTCCACCGTGCTTTCTGAAATTTTCCCCGCGCTTTCGCTTGTCATGCGTGCCCGAAAGTATTTTTGCTCACCGGCTTTGATGTACGCCGCGCGGATGGCGGCGAGCGCCGCAGGATTATTGGGCCCGATCGGTTCCGCGGGTTGGATGACGTTTGCGCACCCTGACATAAATATAGCGGTCAGTAATAAAGCGGCCCAATTTGCAAAATGTTTCATGCGGTTCTCCCAAGTGAACGCCGATGCCAGACTTTTGACTTAAGCGCTGAATCAAAAAAATAATGCACAGATAAACATTCTAATATGATCTTCGTGTTGGACTTTAATTACCGTTGCCCGCGTGCAGTGATTTAAACTTGGGGATATACAGAGGCGCTGCCAACTCTCGCTCTCAAGCCACATTTTGACCGAACTTTTTCTGGAGTATTCATGAATCGCCTTTTTGCGTCGCTTGCACTGTCATTGGTTCCGCTGTTGGCTTGCGCCCAGCCGGCGCCAGAGATATTCGATACCGAGCTTTATAAAGTTCGCACCACCGTCGTCGTCAGCGGTCTAAAAACGCCTTGGGGTCTGGCCTTCCTGCCCGATGGTCGAATGATTGTCACCGAGAGACGCGGCACCATGCGGCTGATTGAAAACGGCAAATTGCTTGATGCGCCGATTGAAGGATTGCCGAAAGTGACTGAGCATGGGCAGGGTGGTTTGCTGGA
>JAYVYF010000316.1:0-1827 GCA_043784585.1 Burkholderiales bacterium | reverse complement strand
GCGATCAACGCTTTAAAAGAATCGGCTAGTGCAAACTCTGCCGATTGCGCACCATGATCGAAGTCAAAATAGATCGTCCCTACGAGCCTGCGCATCGTGCAACAGAAGGGCATTTTGCAGCTCATCCCATCATTCCCGGGGTGGTGATCTTGGCTGACGTCATGCGGGCGATTCGAGATCACTTCGCGGCTGAAGATATCGCATCAGGGCAAGCCTGCACAATCCGCGCCGCCAAGTTCTTGCGTCCGGTCTTGCCAGGCCAGACGATGACCATCAGGCTCAAAATTGCGGCCTCGACCGCGACTCATGACGCACGTAAACAAGCCGTATCATTTGAATGCTCGGTCGCTGAAACGGTGGTGGCCAAAGGGGCGCTTGATTTTTATGGCTGAGGTAAAACTAAAACCGGCCAACGATGCTGAAACTATATCAGCCGCATCTGCCAAACCTACCACGTCCACCGCACCCCCCCTAGCCACCAGTACACAAAGCGATCCATCGCTTGGGGCTACCTGGCAAACAGAGCAGGAACGCAGCAATCGGTTCGCGATGAAGATGCTGGTGTGGGTGGCGCTTCATTTGGGCCGCACGGTGGCGAAGTGTTTTCTGTGGCCCATCACATTTTATTTCTGGGCCACCTCGCCGAAAGCTCGTGCGGCGTCTGCACAGTATTTGCGCAAGGTTGAGGCGTCACGGAATATGCCGGTGGGCAAGCTCAGCACCTTAAAACATATTCATACTTTTTCGGTCATCGTCCTTGACCGTGTCTTCATGCTGTCGGGCCAAACCGACCGCTTCAATACCTTTATTCATAATTTTGATCAGATGAAAGCAGTACATGATCGTGGTGAAGGTGGTCTTTTTGTCGGCGCCCATCTGGGCAGTTTTGAGGCGCTGCGGGTGCTTGGCACGCGAAATCCGGCGAATGATCAAAGGCTGCCACAGTTGACAGTACGAATGGCGATGTATGAAGAAAACGCGCGAAAAATAAATCATATGCTGGCCGCGATCAACCCTGAAGCGACCCAGCACGTGATTGCCTTGGGTCGGGCAGACTCGATGTTGCAGTTACAAAACACGATCGACAACGGGGAATTTGTTGGCATGCTGGCTGATCGCTATATTGAGCCACGAAGTCAGCCGCAAAGTGAACCGCCCAACGAGCCGCAAAAGAACGCACAAAGTGATAAGCAATTAAATGCTGTTTCATTTCTGGGCGAACCCGCCCAATTCGCCGATGGGCCGTTCCGTTTAGCGATGGTGCTAAAGCGGCCGGTATTTTTGATGTTTGGCTTGTATCTTGGTGGTAATCGATACGAAATTTTTTTTGAAGAGTTGCCGCTGCCTGAATCCACCGGCCCGCGCAATCGCGGTGCGCAGGTGGCAAGCTGGCAGAAAGCATATGTCGAACGCGTGGAATACTACTGTCAATTAGCGCCCTACAACTGGTTCAATTTCTATGACTTTTGGCAAAAATAACTTTAGCCTGCGCCCTGCTCTGCTGGCAGTCACAATGACGCTCGTTTTGCTTGGCATCATGGCATCTTCACACGCTGCTGATGGTAACGATGTGCTGTTAAAAAGCGTGATGGCCCGGCTCGCCAACGTTAAATCAGCAAAAGCGGATTTTGTGGAGAAGAAATTTGTAAAGCTATTGAATACTCCCGCGGAATCCAGCGGTGTTTTGATCTACACTGCGCCGGATCGATTTGAAAAGCATACCAAAAAGCCGCTTGAAGAGCGCATGACCGTCGAGCGTGATATGGTCACGCTTGATAATGTGATGCGAAAAAAACACCAGCAGATATTTATTCCTCAATTTCCCGC
>JAYVYF010000315.1:0-12604 GCA_043784585.1 Burkholderiales bacterium | reverse complement strand
ACAGCTCACCGATTTTTAGGCCTACGTTCCTCTGGCCATGTGGCGGTAGCCCAGACAGTGCTTCTTTCGGTTCTGTGGTGTTGGGTTGGTTTTGGGCGTTTATCTGCCTCAACGCTTCTAGCAAGCGTTGATGATCCTCGGCTCCTTCTGCTTTGTATCTGCCCGCCACCGTGTCAATTTCATAGCGCTTTGCGTTGCTGAAATTAAAGTCTGTGAGCTTGGGTCTATTCGTTGCCATTGCGACCGCCTTAAGCCATTCTAAGGCTCTTATTCTAGCGGTGAATGGGTCGGGCGTATGCAGAGAACGCTTCACCTGCACGCCTCGTATGCGTGTGTGAAGGTAATAAATGCCGTTACGGCTATAAATGGGGAGAGTGAGCAATTTTTTGCTACCAAAATTGCTACCACATCTCGCCGATTCAAAAACAAAAAAGCCTTGAATAATCAAGGCTTTATGCTTATTTGGCGGAGTGGACGGGACTCGAACCCGCGACCCCCGGCGTGACAGGCCGGTATTCTAACCAACTGAACTACCACTCCAACATATAGGAAGTACTGCCTATACATCAATTCTAATTAACAATGTGTTGCTCGGATCTGCTGGTGGGTGCTGAGGGGCTCGAACCCCCGACATTCGCCTTGTAAGGGCGACGCTCTACCAGCTGAGCTAAGCACCCCAAGCCTTTTAGTTTAACGCATCTTTCAACGCTTTACCAGCCCGAAACTTCGGAACTTTAGCCGCTTTGATCTTAATTGCAACACCAGTGCGAGGATTACGGCCTGCGCGTGCTGCACGTTTGCCGACATAAAAGGTGCCAAAACCGACCAGTGTGACCATGTTGCCTTTTTTAAGCGAAGTGCGCACAGCCGCAACCATTCCGTCAAGCGCACGGCCAGCCGCTGCTTTCGAAATGTCTGCCTGCTTGGCCATGGAATCTATCAATTCCGTTTTATTCATGTGATGCCCCTTTCTGTGATTGATGGAGCCGCCCTTCGGCGGGTGGTTGTTCGTTTCTTAGGCGCACTAAATTTTAACCGCGCCCTGAATTTCGTAAAAAATAATTCCGGTTTGCAAAATACGATCCCAAATACTTTCGATTAAAAAAGGAATTTTGCGAAGAAGAATTGGAGGGTCGATTGCCCACTATTTCTGACGTTACGCTGGAATGTTGTACATCTCCCTACCAGCAACATTTCAAATATTTACCCCACTTATTTTATAGCAATTCAGCAGTACGAGTGTCAAGGCCAACAAGATTTTTTTGCGAAGCTTATAGACCCAACCGCTCAAAAACCTAGTGCTTAGTCACTACGGGTGGCCCCTCTTTCACAGGCGCACCAGCAACGGCCGGAACATCGACATTTTCAACCAACGGCACCGGATTACGCTCCAGGGCGGTCTCGAGAACCTTATCAATCCAGCGTACCGGAATGATATTCAAATCTTTGGTAATCTCGACGGGAATTTCCACTAAATCCTTTTTATTTTCTTCGGGGATGAGCACTGTCTTTATTCCACCGCGCGCTGCAGCAAGCAATTTTTCTTTTAGACCACCAATGGGCAATACTTCACCGCGCAGCGTAATTTCTCCCGTCATTGCCACATCACAGCGTACCGGAATGCCTGACAACACAGATACCAATGCGGTCGTAATTGCCACACCCGCACTTGGGCCGTCTTTGGGTGTCGCGCCCTCAGGCAAGTGAATATGCAGATCATTTTTTTCGTAAAAATCCTCAGGAATTCCGAGCATCTTCGCCCTCGACCTCACCACTGAAATTGCGGCCTTAATCGATTCCTGCATTACTTCGCCCAGCTTGCCGGTGGTTTCAACTTTGCCTTTTCCGGGTAAGCGCGCGGCCTCTACTGTGAGAAGCTCGCCGCCCACTTCTGTCCACGCCAGACCCGTAACCTGGCCAATCTGGTTTGACTTTTCGGCGATGCCATAGCTGTAACGGCGCACACCCAAATATTTATCCAATGTTTTTGCGGTGACTTGCACTTTTCCTGGCTTTTTCTTAGTGGCTTCACCCGACAGCTGTGCTTTAACCACCTTACGACAAATCTTGGCGATCTCGCGGTCCATGCCGCGCACACCAGCTTCACGTGTGTAGTAGCGTGTTATGTCGCGCAACGCCGCATCAGCGATATGTAATTCCTCATCCTTCACACCGTTTGCCTTCATTTGCTTCGGCAACAAATACTGGCGGGAAATATGTACTTTTTCGTCTTCGGTGTAGCCCGCAAGGCGAATCACTTCCATACGATCCAGCAACGCAGGCGGGATATTAAAGGAATTGGAGGTTGCCACAAACATTACGTCAGACAAATCAAAATCAACTTCGACGTAGTGATCCTGGAAGGTGTGATTTTGTTCGGGATCAAGTACTTCAAGCAACGCACTCGCGGGATCACCACGGAAATCCATCCCCATCTTGTCCACTTCATCGAGCAGGAAAAGTGGATTACGCACGCCTACTTTCGACATGTTCTGCAAAATTTTACCGGGCATCGAGCCAATGTAGGTGCGACGATGGCCACGAATTTCGGCTTCATCGCGCACGCCACCCAAAGACATGCGAATGAATTTGCGGTTAGTCGCCTTGGCAATAGACTGACCAAGCGATGTCTTACCCACTCCAGGCGGGCCTACGAGGCACAGAATCGGAGCTTTGAGCTTGTCAACGCGACTTTGCACGGCCAAATATTCGACAATCCTCTCTTTAACCTTCTCGAGTCCGTAATGATCTGCATTCAACACTTTTTCAGCATTCGGCAGATCGGAACTTACCTTCGTTTTTTTCTTCCACGGAAGTCCTACCACAGTGTCAATGTAGTTACGCACCACCGTTGCTTCAGCGGACATGGGCGACATCAGTTTTAATTTTTTTAGCTCTGCTTCAGCCTTCACGCGCGCCTCTTTCGGCATGTGCGCGGCCTTGATTTTCTTTTCCAATTCATCAATGTCTGCGCCGTCTTCAGTTTCACCTAACTCTTTTTGAATCGCTTTAACTTGCTCGTTTAAGTAATACTCGCGCTGGGATTTTTCCATCTGGCGTTTGACACGGCCGCGTATACGCTTTTCAACCTGCAGAATATCGATTTCAGTCTCGAGCAGTCCGAGCAATTGCTCAAGGCGAGAAGGCACATCAAAGTTCTCAAGGATTTGTTGCTTTTGCTCCAACTTTAGCGGCAAATGCGCTGCAATGGTGTCTGACAAACGGCTGGCGTTGTCGATACCCGAAAGCGATGTCAACACCTCAGGTGGAATTTTCTTGTTGAGTTTGACGTATTGGTCGAACTGACCAAACAAGCTGCGACGCATTGCCTCAACTTCGTTGTTGTCCGACTCTTCCTGCGGAATCGGCGTAATTTCCGCTTCGTAATTTTCTTTAACGTTCAACACATGGTTGATACGGGCACGCTGGATACCCTCGACTAGGACCTTTACCGTGCCATCGGGTAATTTAAGCATTTGCAGAATACTGGCAACCGAGCCGACGTCGTATAAATCCTCAGGATTTGGTTCGTCATTACCCGCAGACTTTTGCGCCACCAGCACCACATTCTTGCCCTCTTCCATTGCTGCCTCTAGCGCTTTAATGGATTTAGGACGACCCACAAACAATGGAATCACCATATGCGGGAACACCACCACATCACGCAGGGGCAGTAATGGAAGGATTGAATTGGATGGATCTTTATCTTGGTCAGCAAACGTCATGATCTCGTCCTTTTCCTTGTGCTTGCACTAATAATTAAAATTAATAAACACATTGCGTCCCACGCTTGGATTAAGCGCTGCAATGCGCGTTTTATATCGCAAGCGAGACAACTCGGTAAAAATTTTTCTTGATGAAGTGGAGATTGGGTTACGCATAGCAATCTCAAGTGACGACATACCTCGTGGCCCTAAATATCCGCCCCAAATGCTTGCTAAAGAAGCGGCTATTGCAGGGCAAAAGGCGGCACGTCGTACGGGCCTCAGCTTTGCGCCCCGGCCTGTTTGGGATGGTCTGAATACATCAATAGCGGCTTTTGTGAACCGTTGATCGTGCCTTCATCCACCACGGCTTTTTCGACATTGCTCAAAGAAGGCAATTCAAACATTACGTCAAGCAACGCGTGTTCAATGATCGAACGAAGTCCTCGCGCGCCTGTTTTACGTTCAAGTGCTCGCTTTGCAATCGCCCCAAGCGCTGCTTCACGGAATTCCAGCTCAACGCCTTCCATCGCAAACAGTTTCTGATATTGCTTGGTGAGCGCGTTTTTGGGCTCGGTCAAAATTCGGATCAACGCTTTCACATCCAACTCTTCAAGCGTCGCCACGACTGGCAAGCGACCTACGAACTCGGGAATCAAACCATACTTGATTAAGTCCTCTGGTTCGACGTCACGCAGCAGTGCATTGTTCGCTTCGCGATCCGCACCACTTTTCACGTCCGCGCCGAAACCAATTCCGGTTTTTGCGGTGCGCATTTGAATGACTTTTTCAAGACCATTAAACGCGCCGCCACAGATAAACAGGATATTGCTGGTATCAATTTGCACAAATTCTTGGTTGGGGTGCTTGCGGCCCCCTTGCGGAGGCACGGAGGCAACCGTGCCTTCAATTAGCTTCAGCAACGCTTGCTGGACGCCTTCACCGCTGACGTCACGAGTAATGGATGGGTTATCCGATTTGCGCGAAATTTTGTCAATCTCATCGATGTAGACAATGCCGCGCTGCGCCTTCTCGACATCGTAATCACATTTTTGAAGCAGTTTCTGAATGATGTTTTCAACATCTTCGCCCACATAGCCCGCTTCAGTCAGCGTCGTGGCATCAGCAATCACAAACGGCACATTTAATAACCGCGCGAGCGTTTGTGCGAGCAACGTTTTACCTGAACCTGTGGGGCCGATCAGCAAAATATTCGATTTGGCGAGTTCAACTTCGCCATCTTTGGTACCGTTTTTCAGTCGCTTATAGTGGTTATAAACGGCGACCGCCAAAATCTTTTTGGCTTTAACCTGATCAATGACGTACTCATCAAGAATGTCACAAATTTCTTGCGGCGTTGGCAAATCATTCTTGGTGGCTTTGCTGGCAGGATCAGCCTGCGCTTCTTCGCGAATGATGTCATTGCAAAGATCGATACATTCGTCGCATATGAATACCGATGGACCTGCAATCAGCTTCCGCACCTCGTGCTGGCTTTTGCCGCAAAAGGAACAATAAAGCAGCTTTTCTCCAGCTTTCTCACTCATTACAAGCTCTACCCCATCTCGTTGTCCAGCGCGAACCTCAAAAATATTCGCACTAAACCTCCTAACTCACGCGCAAGATAGCGCTTATTGTTTCTAATCCGTGTCGCACTGCCTGTACTATTTTTCAAACTACTTTTACAAATTACTTTTGCGATTTGCTTCCGGGCTAAGTTTCAATGTTAGATGACTTGTCGGTAGGCAACACACGCCCACCGCAAGCAATTCTTTTTACAACCGAACTTACTTCGCTACCTCATGCCGGTTTTCTAAGACTTTGTCGATAATACCGTATTTCAACGCTTGCTCCGCTGACAGAAAATTATCGCGATCCGTGTCTTTTTCGACCTCTTCAACGGTCTTTCCAGTATGTTTTGCCATAATTTCGTTGAGACGTTGTTTTAGGAACAATGCCTCTTTCGCATGAATCTCAATATCTGACGCCTGACCGCGATACCCACCTGATAATTGATGAATCATGATGCGCGCGTTCGGCAATGAAAAGCGTTTGCCTTTCGCACCTGCGAGAAGCAAAAATGCCCCCATGCTGGCGGCGAAACCGGTACAAAGCGTCGATATATCGGGTTTGATAAATTGCATCGTGTCGTAGATCGCCAAACCTGCCGACACAGAGCCACCTGGTGAGTTGATATAAAGCGAAATATCCTTATCCGGGTTTTCACTCTCTAGGAAAAGCATCTGGGCAACGATCACATTGGCCGTCATGTCGTTAACTTCGCCGACCAAAAATATCACCCGTTCCTTGAGCAAGCGCGAGTAAATGTCGAATGCGCGCTCGCCGCGCCCGGACTGCTCAATCACCATCGGCACGTAACCCAGACCGGTCGCAGGTTGGTGGCCCGCTGAGGCATATTGATCGCGGTGTCCTGGTGCCATTCCCGTCATATCGTATGCTTGGGATTGAAAGTCGTAAAAGCTTTTCATCGTTTAATCTCCATGATTTCGTCGAACTCCTTGGTCACGGTCGTGACTGCCATGGATGTCGCCGCCCATTCCACCACATTGTCTTCCAGCACCATGCCTTCGACTTCTTGCAAACGGGATGTATCACTGTAATACCAGCGAACCATTTGCGCGGGATCTTCAAAACTCTCCGCATGTTCTTCGACAACGCTGCGGATTTGCTCAGGGCGAGCACGCAAATTATTTTGCTTCACGACTTCGCCCAAGATCAAACCCAGTTTTACGCGCTTTTCTGCGCGTTCAACAAACAACTCTGGTGGTAACTGTAAATCTTTGGTGGTCATACCGCGCGATTGCAGGTCCTGAACTGCTTGCTCCTGCAAACGCCCTACTTCCATGTCCACCAACGAACGCGGCAAATCCAATTGGGCAACGGATACCAGAGCATCCATCACCTGATCCTTAGTTTTGGACTGGACGCGTTTTTTCAACTCACGTTCGAGATTTGTTTTGATTTCTCTGCGCATTTTGGCAATATCACCATCTGTAACGCCAAGCGATTGCGCAAATGCGGCATCTACCGGCGGATAAACCGGCGCGTTGACTACTTTTACAGTAGCCGTAAATTGCACTGTTTTGCTAGCAAGTTCGGCTTGATAGTCAGTCGGGAAAGTCAAATTGAATGTTTTTTCTTCGCCACCTGACATACCCATCAGCGCCGCTTCAAAATCAGGCAACATACGACCCTCACCGAGCACCATGCCAAAATTCTCAGCTTGTCCGCCTTTAAACGGTTCGCCGTCGAGCTTGCCCGTAAAGTCAACGACCAGGAAATCGCCCTTTTGCGCGGCTCTATCCGCTTTGTCATAGGTCGCGCGTTGTTTTTGCAGCGTGATGATAGTGTTATCGACATCTTTATCACTTACGTCTGCATGCAAGCGATCAAGCGGCTTGCCTTCAAGGGAACCCATTGTTACTTCAGGATAAATTTCAAAAGTTGCGGTAAATTCGAATTTATCAGCGGCTTGACCATTGTTAGCCGGCGCAAAACTTGGGTAGCCAGCGACCCGTAGCTGCTGTTTTTCCACTTCGTCTGCAAAAATCTTTTGCACGGAATCCGACATCACTTCCTGGCGCACCTTAAATCCATACTGATTGGCGACCATCGTGAAGGGCACTTTGCCAGGACGGAAACCAGGCATTTTGGCGGTGCGTGCGATATGCTTCAGACGCTTAGAGATTTCAGACTCAATTTCAACGGAGGGCAACGATAATAAAATGTTGCGTTCGAGGTTGCGGGCGGATACTTGTGCTTGCATAACTGTTCCTTAAGATCGTGCGCAAAACGCGTAGATCATGCGTGAAAATAGCGACTCCATTAAACTGAAAACGGCATCTATCGCCAACGCAAAAGATGCCGCCCTTCAGGTGGCGCTCGAAAATAAAATGAAAATAATGACAAACCGATAATGTCTGGTGCGAAAGAAGGGACTCGAACCCCCACGCCTTACGGCGCTGGAACCTAAATCCAGTGCGTCTACCAATTCCGCCACTCTCGCCAAGGTTTCAACTTAGATTTTAACTGAAACAGTCGATTAGCGCTTACTGCTGACACAGTTTTATTAAGGCAGTCCGGAAAGTCTGAGCTTTATTGCCGACACTATTGCTGGGGCAACTAACATTGTTCTTATGCGGCGAGTAGGCGTAAGGGTTTATGGCGGAGGTCATGGCAACGCCGGCGTGCTGCGATAGTCCAGCGCCTATCTATCCCAACTCGCGGGCGCGCTCGATAGTGACATACGCCGCCAACCTTGCCTGCCACCAATCACGCAACTCGTCTGCCGGTAGCGGCTTGCCAAACAAAAAGCCCTGAACCTGATCGCATCCGGTTTTCCGTAGTGCGGTGAGCTCTTCGACTGTTTCAACTCCTTCGGCGACCACCCGCATTTTGAGCCGGTGGGCAAGCTCGACCGTGGTGAGGGTAATGGCGAAGTTTCTTGAATCCACAGTCAGGCCGGACACAAAGCTGCGGTCAATTTTAATTTCACTCACCGGCAGGCGGCTTAAATGAGTCAGGGCCGCATAGCCGGTGCCGTAGTCATCTAGGGCCACCTCAATGCCTGCGGCGCCCAACTGTTTTAGTGCACGTTCGGCCGTCGCGAGATTATCCAGCAACGCACGCTCCGTAATTTCAAATTTAAGCAGCGCAGGACGCGCAACCTCGCTCTTCAGCAAATCCGTCACGAAATCCGTAAATGATTCATCTTGCAAATCATGGGCAGAAATATTGACCGCGATAGGAATATAGAGGCCAATCTTTTCCCATATTACAGATTGCCTGATGGCCTGCTGGACAGCGTGACGCGTGATCGCACGAATGCTGCCGGTCTGCTCCGCAAATTCAATGAATTCGCTGGGGCCGATGAGACCTTTGCTGGGATGATTCCAGCGCAGCAATGCCTCAACGCCGACCGGCTTGCCATTAATCGTGAGTTTCGGTTGATAATACAGTATCAGGTCATCCTGAATTACGGCACGACGAAGCGCAGACAATAGCCCTAACTGCGAGCTGGAATCGACATCCATTGACTGCTCATGGCGGACCGGCGATATCCTTCGTGTGCTGGCAACGTGAAGCGCAATTTCCGCGCGACGAAACAGCTCGTCCGTATTGTTTTCCACTGCGCGCGATGCGGCCCAGCCTGCATGAAGCTGCACATCGATATTGTGGTTTTTGACATTGATCGGATGAGACGCAAAATCATCCAGTACAACGCGCAATCGGAGATCAATAGCCGCCACCTTCGTATCAAGGATCAACCATGCAAAGCCGTCACCTTCAATCCGCGCCACGACTTCTCCGGCCCGCGAAAAATTCTTTAATCGCGCCGCCACGGCCTTAATCACCTGATCACCAACACTGAACCCCAGGCTGTCATTTATCTGTTGCAGTCGTGCTATGTCTAGCGAAACAATCGCCACCCAACTGCTATCGATTCGGGGTGTTTGAATCGCCATCCTGTCAACGGCCTGCATCAGCCCAGCACGATTAGGCAACTGGGTAAGGGGATCGACAAACGCGAGGCGCAAAATTTCCTCTTCACGCTTGTCAATTTCCAGATTCATCTGCACAAACCCCGTCGCAAGCTCACCAATTTCGCCCGTGAAATGCCTCGGTACCGCAACCGCCTTTTCACCTCTTCGAATGCGGTTAGTCACTTCCGTCAGCACCCGAATCGGCTTGGCGATCGCACGCGCAATCCACACGCTACAAAGCATACCGGCGAGCGCGCCGACAAATGACACGACCGACAGAATCACCGACAAATGTTTAAATGGCGCAGTACTTTGTTCTACAGACTTTTGCACCAATATCGCCGCGCTTGCGCTTCTCACGCTTTTTAAACGCGGATCGCTTTCAAGCGAAAACCCAGATGTTGCATAAGCATGGCCGTCAAGTTCTATTTCTGGCCATTGTCCCGCCGTCAACCCTTCACCGGCCAAGCGTGCCTGCAGTTGCGCACGCTCGGCAGGCACTAGGGTTGAGCCCGAAATCTGGTACTGGCCCGTAGCACCTGTGGCCAGAAACGAAATGTCCAAATCGGTTAAATTTTTTAGGTCCGTGGCAACACGGTCATCCAGCACCGATCCGAACGCCGCCCAGCCGTTAGCATCCGGCATCAGAATCGGCGCTACCGCAAATAAAATAGCTCTGCCGCCAATTAATGCGACCCAGGGCAAATCTTCCTTTTGCTCAATATTTTGAATAACCTGCTCAATTGCCTCTGACGAGATACTTTTTGGTAAACCGAACCTCGCCATGATTTGCTTGCTATCAGAAACGACAAAGCCAATATCGGAACGCAGGCGAGCTCCATGATTATCGAGCGCTGACTGCATCGTGGCAGGATCGCCCGCCGCAACCGCTTTACGGAACGCGAAATCCGCCACCAGAATACGCACCGCCTGCCCCGAGCTTGCGCCACGCTCGTCGAGCAGTCTGCGCAGCACCCGCTCGCCGCGATTCAGCTGCTCGGCTGTGTGTGCACTTGCAATTCGCATATTCGCGTTGTGGACCACAAAATGGGTAATAAGCTGCACTGCCGCCAACAGGCCGATGAAATATAGTGCAATACGCACGTGAAGCGAATTGCGTGAATCGACCAAGGATTTCAACACGTGTTCACCGCATTTTCATCGGTTTTGTGACATAGGCCATCACTTAATATACGTCGCTATCACGCGCAGGCTTTTTGCGCACTCTGAACGGATTCAGGTTGACTTTGACCTCGATATTCTGCGCGCTGGCAGATACGTCGAGCGGCTCGCTCACTTCACCCGACTTTAATTGGGGATGCCACACCCGCAACGTATATTTGCCCAGCGGAAGGTCGGATACAACCACTTTACCGTCAGCTGCCGACACCTCTGCAATGGGCGTATCGACAATCAAAATATAGCCGACCATCCAGTCGTGGATATTGCATCCCAACGTAACCAGGCCCGCTTTGTCGAGTGTGATGGATTGTGGTGATTTTCCTGCATAGATGGGAATCTCGAATGCCTTGGCTTTTGAAAAACTGTAAACGCTATGCTGTACCGCATCACGGTTGGGAAATGTGACATTGGCACCCACGCCCGTCACCGTTATCCTGGGAACAAATTCACGATCAATCTGCTGCACCGCGAAATCCCGTTTCGTGACCCGAGACGCAATTGTTATGTCAGCACTCGGCTGCAGCATAACCACGCCGTCTTTCAAAAGATTACCTTGACTATCTTTCAACGTAATGATCAAGCGGCTCTGCGCCCAACCGTCCGTGCCTGCCAGCCCGAAAAAGATGAACATGCAGCCCACAAAACTATAAAAACAGCGTGTCGTAGGCATCGGGGGATTTCAGTTATTCAAACAATAAAAAAGTAAACGCGCGAACGGGAGCAACTACATTTTTTTCCAGCATATAGCGTAGCGCTACTGTCCAATTCAATGTGTGAACTAATTCATACAATGGATTGCGGTAACCAGAATTAACATTTATCCCGAGGCATGTACCAAATTAAAATCCATGTTGATGGTGTCCAGGCAATTCTCCTGCCGTGATGAATAAGCAACGAATAAACGATGAATTATCAACGCTCGTCACTTGGGAGGCGCTTGTTTTAACAAATATAATCATTTTTTTATATTAAAGCCCTGTGCGGAAAACTACTCCTTGTGCCCGTTGAACATTACGAAAATTTTCCCGTCGCCTCATTTCTCCTGCCTAAACACCTTCGTCATCCGATCGAAGTGATCTATGCATTTGCGCGTTCAGCAGATGATTTTGCAGATGAAGGTGATTTTTCGGTGCCTGAAAGGATTGGCTTACTGGAAAATTATGAGGCTGAGCTCGATAACATTAGTCTTGCTAAGACGCCTGATTCCGCACTTTTTCGCGATTTGGCTGTTGTGATTGAAAACCATGCGCTTCCTCTGCAGCTTTTTCGCGATCTGCTGGGCGCGTTCAAGCAAGATGTCACACAAACCCGTTACGCCACTTTTTCGGAGTTATTGGAATATTGTCGCCGCTCGGCAGATCCGATCGGCCAACTATTGCTGCATCTTAATCAAGCCGCAACCCCTCAACACATAAAATGGAGCAATTCAATCTGTTCAGCGTTACAACTTATCAATCATTGGCAGGATGTGGCGATCGATTGGAAAAAAAACGACGGCGGGCGAATTTATCTGCCACAGGACGAGATGTTTAAATACGGTGTCACGGAAAGCGATATTGCGAACGCCAGCAACAGTGTTGCATGGCAGCAACTGATGTTGTTTCAATGTCAGCGCGCGCGCGATATGTTGACGTTTGGCAAGCCATTGACACGAGCGATTTCGGGAAGATTCGGCGCAGAGTTACGAATGATTGTGGCAGGTGGTGCGCGTGTGCTGGATAAAATTGACGCGATTAACGGCGACGTTTTTCATCAACGGCCTAAACTTAATAAATGGGATTGGCTTGCGATGGCACCGTCCCTGATTGCCTGAACTGTTTACTAAATCGTCTTATGCATCACTTCAAGCCTGACTTAATACATTGCCTGCCCAACGATAAAAACAACAATGACTCCTGACGAATACTGCCAAGAAAAGGCCGCGAAAAGCGGCTCCAGTTTTTACTACAGCTTTCGCTTTTTGCCGCCTGATCGTCGGCGCGCTATCACCGCACTCTATGCATTTTGCCGCGAGGTGGATGATGTGGCCGATGAAGTGCAGGACGTTAATGTGGCCCGCTCCAAACTTGGCTGGTGGCGCGCCGAACTAGCCAATTTATTCTCGGGTCACCCCACCCACCCGGTCTCAAAAGCGCTGCTGCCCGCCACTCAACAATTTGGCATCGATCAATCTCGCCTTAACGAAATCATTGACGGCATGGAAATGGATTTATC
>JAYVYF010000314.1:0-2445 GCA_043784585.1 Burkholderiales bacterium | reverse complement strand
CCGGCCATCTACCCCAACCCAGCAGAGATGTTCGGATATCAGGGCAGGCTCAATTGCATCGGCAAGGCGTTTTAATTTTTGCAGATGATTGAGATTGATTGCATCGACCGAACCAATTGACAGCCCGACGCCATGCAAACTCAAGGCGTATAGTTCGCGGAAGGCGTGCAAATATTTGAGCGGCTGCCCGCCGTCTCCAAAAAAATTCTCACTGTGCACTTCCAAAAACCCCAGCTTCGGCTGTTGCGCCAGAATTGCTTGATAATGCGGCGCGCGCAGGCCGATACCCACACTGCTGGCAATATCGGATACGGAAAAAGCGGGCGACGTGGCCATGTTAGATGCTAGATTTTCAATCATGTCAGCGCGGTAAATCACCTTCAATAAACACAATGCCCTCGTGTCGGGCAAGGGCATCGTAATGATTGACGCATCATCGCAACATCATGCAGTCAACATCACCTCATTCAAGCTCGCCGCGCGCGATGTTGCAATTTGCGGATTTAGTACGCGGATGGCGCTGACGCTGCCGCCGGCTTTTTCAGCAAGCCACCCATTTTTTCGCAGGTACCTTTGGCAACATATTTCCACTCTTCAGGAACATTGTCTGCTTTTGCATTGCCAGCGCATGAATGTTGGGAAGTACCGCAATCATTCTTGCCGGTCTTGGCGATGCCAAAACATTTTTCTTTTTTCGGTGCAGCTTCTTGAGCACCGGCCAAGCCGGACACGCTAAGCGACAAAATACCGGTAATCGCGGCGCTAATAATCAGTTGTGATGCTTTCATGCTTTTTTCCTTGTGCAAATTTTGTTGTTAAAAAAGAATTTACTTGTTCTTTAAATATTTTTGCCGCGCTTTGTTCGTAGCCGCCTGCATTAATGTCAGCTCATTTTATCTGAAGGAGCACTCCCTGCCTTTAGTGAACCGCCCATTTTTTCGCATGAACCTTTAGGTTCATATTTCCATTCGTCAGGCAAATTATCCCCTGATGCTTTTCCCGCACAGGTGTGTTTTGCAGTTCCACAATCATTCAAACTTTTTTTAGCAATGCCATAGCATTTCTCTTTTTCCGGCTTTTTCTCATCCGCAGCAGCCACAAAAGTGACGTTAGAAATTGCTAGCAAACCGGCCATCACAGACGAAATAACAAAGGTTGAATTCACATATTTACTATTCATATCGGCTCCTATGCGCACAAAATGGGGTCACGCAATAATTAGGTAAATCGCCGTCACTAGGCCAAACGTTAAAAACATTAACGTGCACCCGATCATTTCGTTTACCAGCAAAATACTGATTAACGCCCCGGGTGCAGACCTATTACGGTTATCAGGCTTAACTGGATTCGCAGGCTGTTTAATTGCAATTAGAAACATAAATCGATTATCTAACGCTATAAGGGACATCAGAGGCAAAGCGTCCTACGAAAACGCTGGTTTTACAGCCAATCTACGATCATTATTTTACTTACGATGTTGCCCCAAATTTTACAACGTTTTACAAACTGGGTTAAATCAGTGACGCAATGGCAGCAATGTGTCCACCAATGGCCCGCCGATTAACCATTTATTGCCCAATTATTGCCTCGTTATTACCCTCAAAACAGCGCTGCAGCACCCGCAAATGAGCATTGTCGCCAAGCTTCATAGACCATGATTGCTACCGAGTTGGAAAGATTCAAACTGCGGTTATTTGGCTGCATCGGCAACTCTAGTCGCCGATCCTCGGCAATAGTTTCAATCACCGAATTGGGCAGCCCACGAGTTTCCTGACCGAATACGAAAGCATCGCCCGGGCGAAACACCACCTTGTCATAGCGCGTTTTTCCAGGATTATCGACCGCAAAAATTCTCTGCGCAGGCAGCGTCGCAGCACACGCCGTCCAACTATCGTGGTGCCGGATATGCATGAGCTCGTGGTAGTCAAGCCCCGCGCGGCGAACGCGCGCGTTATCCCATTCAAAGCCGAGCGGATGAATTAAATGCAGTTGCGCGCCCGCGTTGGCGCATAGCCGAATAACATTCCCTGTGTTGGGCGGAATTTCGGGTTGGTACAGAACCACGTGGAACATATTTTTTTTAAAACCTCGACTTCAAATTATCGCGGCATAGCATTGCGAAAAGGCAAACTATTTCGACGCGCGCGCAATCACCCACGCTTCGACATGGCTGACACCCTGCTTTTTAAGGGCGCGGGCAGCATCCGACATCGTGGCACCGGTCGTCATCACATCATCAACAATCGCGATCCTGAGCCCGCCCAGATCTTGCCCGCAATCGAATGCCCCTTTCATATTGGCGCGTCGTGCCTCGCGATCAAGGCCCGCCTGTGGCGGCGTATCGCGGACGCGAACCAGCCCGCGTGTTTCCACTTTCACTGCCAATTTTTTTCCGATATCCCGCGCCAGCAGCGCCAATTGATTGAAGCCACGAGCCGCCAATCG
>JAYVYF010000313.1:0-2305 GCA_043784585.1 Burkholderiales bacterium | reverse complement strand
GTTCACAAACAGATCCAATTGGGGTCCGCCCTCCCACCAGCCAGGATAGTAATAATATTTGGCGACTTTATTGAACCCCAATTTTTCGTCATCATAAGGGCCCACCCATTCGGCGGCATCGATGGTGCCTTTTTCAAGCGCAGGGTAAATATCGCCGCCGGATATCTGCTGCGGGACCACGCCGACCTTTGCCAACACGCGCCCCGCCAGGCCAGCGATGCGCATTTTAAGACCCTTCAAATCAGCCACGGTTTTAATCTCTTTTCGGAACCAGCCGCCCATTTGCGCACCGGTGTTTCCCGAGGGGAAATTAATGATGTTGTAATTTTTATAAAACTCGCGCATGAGTGCCAGGCCACCGCCATGGTACATCCATGCATTTTGCTGACGTGCATTGAGTCCGAACGGCAGCGCAGTACCAAACGCAAACGTGGCATCTTTCCCAAAGTAATAATACGGCGCGGTATGGCAGCATTCCACCGTACCATCCTTGACAGCATCCAATGCAGACGGGCCGGGCACGATTTCACCGGCGGCAAACACTTGTATTTGAAATTTACCGCCGGTGGCGACAGCAACGCGTCTGGAGATGACGTCGGCCGCACCAAAAATGGTGTCCAGGCTTTTGGGGAAACTGGAGGTAAGCCGCCATTTAATAGTGGGTAACGCGGCGGCTTGTGCACTCGCGATCGTCGAAATACTGCCTGCACCGACGGCGAGCGCACTCCCGGCGTTGCTTAGAAATTTGCGTCGCTGCATTCAATTTATCCTCTAATTTTTAGGGTGGAACAGTAAAGGCGCTTTATTATTAGTTGCCAATAAACACGAATGTAGTACCACGTGAAAATTTCAGACTGCCTGATGCCCGCGGTGGCACCCGATGCATCCAATGATTATTCAGCGCTGCCGGCAATCGACATTTTGTCGATCAATATTGAGCCCGTTTGCTTCGAACCCAGTGCCAGCACGTCATTACCGACCGCAACGATGCCCTTCAACATATCTTTCATGTTGCCCGCAATGGTGATTTCTTCCACCGGATAGGCGATCTCACCGCCCTCCACCCAGAAACCTACCGCGCCTCGCGAGTAATCCCCCGTCACGCTATTGACGCCCTGCCCCATGAGCTCTGTGACCACAAAGCCGCGATCCATTTTTTTGACCAGTCCCGCGAAATCCAGCTGACCCGGTGCCACGATCAAGTTGTGATTGCCGCCCGCGTTGCCAGTCGTCGACATGCCCAATTTACGCGCCGAATACGTGGACAGAAAATAACCATTTACCACGCCGTCTTTCACAATATCGCGTGCCACGGTCGCCACACCTTCGCTGTCAAACGGCCCGCTTGCCAAGCCACCGACCACAAACGGATCCTCAAATATCGAAACCTGCGGTGAAAAAACCTGGGTTCCCAAGCTGTCCAGCAAGAAACTCGATTTGCGATATAAAGACGATCCACTCACTGCCCCCACAAAGCTGCCAATCAAGCCGGACGCCATGATTGGATCAAACAACACGGGCGCTTCGCAAGTCGCGGCCTGCCGCGCGTTCAAGCGTGCGACGGTACGTTCGCCTGCCAATCGCCCGATCGTCTCAGGCATTGCCAGCTTTTCACCCGAGCGTGCCACGTCGTACCAATAATCGCGCTGCATGCCGTCATCGCTGCCAGCAATGACCGACACGCTGGCGCTGTGGCGCGATGAGGGAAACCCGCCCATAAATCCGAGCGAATTGGCGTAGATAAAATCAGATTCCGAGGTTGAAACTGATGCGCCTTCCGAATTGTTGATCCGCTTGTCTACCGCGAAGGCCGCCGCTTCCATACGTTTTGCAAGCTCGGTTGCGGCCTCGACACTGAGCGGCCACGCGTAATATAGCCCTTCATTACTGTATGGCGCGGTTGCGAGTCGATGTGCGTCAGGAAGGCCGGCAAATTCATCGGCTGCGGTGTATTTGGCAATCGCCAGTGCGGCGGCCACGGTGCGCTCGATGGCGGCGCGCGAAAAATCCGTTGTAGATGCATTGCCACGTTGTTGACCTAAATAAACGGTGATACCGAGGCCCTTGTCACGATTGTGCTCAATAGTCTCTACTTCATTCAAGCGGACGGTAACCGATTGACCGACCGAGGTAGAGACCTCAACATCTGCAGCCGTCGCGCCAAGGGCTTTGGCACGTTCGAGCGCAAAAGCGGCGAGGTCGCTCAGCGAGTCTTTACTGGCGGCGTTTTGAAGCGGTGTTGACTTAATAATTTGGTTCTCAATTTGGGTCACGGGCGGATATCCAGCGTAGGGTAAAATAGGGA
>JAYVYF010000312.1:0-5955 GCA_043784585.1 Burkholderiales bacterium | reverse complement strand
AAGCTTCCATCACAGCGCGGCGTGAAACGACCACGTTGTTACGCTTTTTGTCGAGCTTGATAACTTTGAATTCGAGTTCTTTATTTTCAAACGCCGATGTATCTTTTATTGGGCGTGTATCCACCAACGAACCCGGCAAGAACGCGCGGATACCGTTGATCATGACGGTCAAACCGCCTTTAACCTTGCCGGAAACCATGCCGGTGATGATCGTGCCCTTATCGAGCGCAACATCGAGGTCATGCCATGCGGATAGCTTCTTCGCACGGTCGCGCGATAGCTTGGTGGCACCAAAGCCGTCTTCAAGCTGCTCGATCGCGACAGTGACAAAATCGCCGACTTTAACTTCAAGTTCGCCCTTGTCATTTTTGAATTCTTCGACCGGAATCACACTCTCGGATTTGAGACCGGCGTTTACCACGACGATATTTTGGTCAACGAGCACAACCTCGGCGGTAATTAGTTCACCGATCCGCATTTCCTGGCGGGTTAAGCTTTCTTCAAAAAGCGCGGCGAAACTTTCCATCGGGGGCATCGTTTTACTTGCGGCTGCTGGAGACTGTTGGGTTGCGGACATAGGAAACTGCACCTTCGGGTTAAATCGCTTGGCAAACTAAAAAACTTGCGGCGATAGTGGGTTAAATCCGGCATTTCACATGAAAAACCGGCGCTCTAAAATACTCAGTACAACCGCTGGAGAAATTTTCCGCGCACCAATCAAAAAGCAAAAAACGCTTTTCGATCAAACACCTACTCGGCTATTGACCGTTTTTTGACCCATCGCAAAATCTGTTCAACCGCTTCATTTGCAGAAATCGCTGTTGTATCAAGTAGTTGCGCGTCAATTAAATGCATAAGTGGCGCTACCGGACGATTAATATCGCGTTCGTCACGGATGCGCAATTCCTTAACAACGTCTCGCAATATAGCAGGGTTTCCTTTTTGGATCAACTGGTTAAGTCGTCTTTCCGCGCGCGCATCGACGCTCGCGGTGAGGAAAATTTTCATCATCGCATCCGGAAAAACGACTGAGCCCATATCGCGACCGTCAGCCACCAGGCCGGGAGACTCCGCGAACGCCCTCTGGCGCTCCAGAAGCGCGGTGCGAACGCTCGGCATTGCAGCGACCAGGGATGCATTTTGGCCCGCAGTTTCCGTGCGAATAGCGTCAGTCACATCGACCCCCGACAGCAAAACGGTCTCACCAACAAACCGCGTCTCAAGGCCACGCGCAATTTCAGCCACAGCCGCTTCATCGGAAAGCGTCATGCCGGCCTTTGTCGCGGCCAGCGCCGTTAAACGGTACAACGCACCACTGTCAAGGTAATGAAACCCCAGCGCATCCGCCACCCGGTGCGCCACCGTGCCTTTGCCAGACGCCGTGGGTCCATCAATGGCAATAACAGGCATGGCGGAGGATAAAGCGTTTGAAATCATGTTGGGCGCGTGGTGAGCGTGAAAATGCGAAGCTCTAGATGTTACCAAAACTGCCTCACGCATCACAGATAATCACGCAAAAAATTTACGCGGTGCTGTACATAAATCTTACCCCGCCGCGCCACCCAACCCTTCCACCAAATCGTCAATCAACCCCGCCAATTCTCCCGTCATCATGATGGTGTCGGCATCAAATCGTTCTTCATCGTTTTGCGGCGCGGATTCAGCACCTTCGGTCATCACATCAACAGGCGAGATGCGTTTAATGGTGAACGACTCGGTGAGCACGAACGACACGCGGTTGGCCCATGTGAGAGCCAGGCGTGTGCATTGCTTGCCACCGGCAATATGACGCTGCACGTCCGCGGGTTCTAGCGAGTGGCGCACGAATCGAACCGTCGCTTTCTCATCCAACGGCGATTGCAGCTCAGTTTCCTGATCAATCGTGAAGCCGTGTGGCACACTTTTCCTGGCATCGGTTGCGCCGAGCCACGCGGTCATCGCGATAGTCGGCGAGATCGCTGTGTCGAGGCGTTCCAGAGAAAGATCGTTGAGCGATTTATTGAGCATGCCAATCACTTCGTCAGCCTTCGAGGGCGAAGCCGCATCCACCACCAAGCGGCTATTTTTTGCGTCAATCCACGCCCACGTATTTCGCCGCACATTGAATGCACGTGGCAACAACTCGTCAGTAATCTGATTTTTGAGATCACGCATCTGCTTCTTGCCGAGTTTGAAACCCTGTGCGTTTTCAAGTTCTTGCGATTTGGTGCGCACGGATTCTTTAATTACCGACGAGGGTAATAATTTTTTCTCCATCCCGAGCTTGATCAACAGTTGGCCGTTGATCGCGTAGACCAACGCACCGTCATCACGCGGCGACGCCCAACCCTGCGTTTGCAACTCGTAGGCACCACAGGCCCGCAGCGGGTGATGAGAAAGCTGCGCTTCCAGCGCCTGCGCGCTCGCCGTCCACGGCGCGGTCAGTCGGTATATCTGTAAATTCTTAAACCACATAGCATCCCAAAAAATCTTGGATTGTATATGAGTCAGGCGCAGGAAATGGCTTGGTCGTCAGCGCCACCACTAAAAGCGCGCCCAGGTAACCCGGCGCACTATTTTTACATTTGTTTTGACCGGCAAGCTCCCGAACTAAATTGCCGAAAGCCCTGAAAGTGCTGAAATTGTTGTTGGCATACGGCGCGCTCTCAATCTTGCCGGAACCGCGCGCATCTCGAATGACCGGGATTCACGTCGCAGTTGATGAATATGAGCCGCTTGAATTTGATCGATGCGTGCCAAAATATTGGCTGTGCAAATAAAAAGCCCCACGACGCGACCCACCCACGCCAGACCTGAACGCCACTCGCTCGGAAATCTAATATGACCGTGAATCGACTGCCCACTTACTTCATTTCTCATGGCGGTGGGCCTTGGCCCTACGTGCCTGACATGCGTCGCGCGATGCACCCGCTGGAGGCATCACTGCAAGATATTCCGCGTCAACTGGGCGCCACGCCAAAGGCCATTTTGGTGATCTCCGCCCATTGGGAAAAGCCTGCGTTCACGGTCATGTCAAACCCCACGCCTCCTATGCTCTACGACTATGCTGGATTTCCGGAACACACTTATCACATCGTGTACCCCGCGCCCGGATCGACCGCGCTTGCGCGACGCACAAAAGCATTGATCGAGGCAGCTGGAATGCCGGCAATGCTCGACGCCGAGCGCGGCTTTGATCACGGCGCATTTTGTCCGCTGGTGGTGATGTACCCGGCGGCAAACGTGACCGTCGTTCAACTGTCGCTGCGAACAGGGCTGGATCCGGCTGAACATCTGGCGCTGGGGCGCGCACTCGCGCCGCTCCGTGATGAGGGAATATTGATTGTCGGTAGCGGCTTGAGCTATCACAATCTGCGCGCACTGGGCCCCGCAGGTCATGCGCCATCAGCCACGTTCGATCAATGGCTGCAACACACGCTGATCGCGGCATCCCCAGTAGAGCGCAGCATTCAATTGATCGAGTGGGCCAAAGCCCCCGCCGCCCGCCATGCACATCCGCGAGAAGAACATTTGATTCCACTCATGGTCGCCGTGGGTGCAGCTGAAACTGAGGACGGCACCTGTGTTTATCACGACGAAGCCGCATTCGGCAGTATCGTCGCGTCCAGCTTTCGGTTTGGCGAGAAGCAGGCCGCCGAGCTCGCAGCATGACTGGTCGCAGGCAACAGTAGCATTAAGAGTCAATGGCGAGCGATGGGATGCGATAGCTCAGTGTCGCAAAATACTTGGCGCACGGGTTAAAGCCACCGTTCGCCGCTATACTCAACAATGTCGTTTTTGCGCGGCAAAATCATTTGCCGCGCGCCCCCAAAACGGATGTCTTGAACCGCATCCGTTCATTCCAAGGAGATCGCCATGGGTAACCGTGATAAACGCGGCAAAGAGCCAAAAAAACCGAAGCAGCCACCTAAACCACCGCCGCTTATTTTCAAGTTAGTTTGATTGCTGCGAACGAGCCGAGGCGCTGTTGTCTCGGCCAGCAGATATTTATATCTGAAACCCTAGCTTTGGCGGGCCTTTTCGAGCATGAATGGCTTGAAATGCTCACGGATGCTAGGGTTTTTATTTTAAATAAGGCAGTCGAGATATCATGTGCGGTGCTCTAACCTGCGGGCGCTGCTTGCGGGCCTTTCCTCAATGCCGGCATACGGATCATCTAACTTGTTGTTTCAGCAGCGGTTTATAGTGGCATTATCGCGGATCTACAAGTCAAATTTTCAAACTCGCATCGTCGCGCTCAATTGGCCCTCGCGAAGCGACACCGCCCCGGCGGCAAGCAATTCTGTTTGCAACATCGTAGCGATTGCCGCGAATCCCATATGCAAAAACGCTTGGTCGAGTTGTTGATAAACCGGCACGCTTGCAATGTAGGTTTCCAGATCAGCAATCGCCATGGTCTGTTTATCGAGCAATGAAAATACGAACAACGATTTCGCCACGTTGCGCGCCGCTTTTATCGGGTCGGATGCGAGGGCGGTCAGTTTGGAGCGGTTGAATGCAAGCGATTCTTCTACCCCCTGAAACGGCGCACCGTGGCCGGGAATAATGGTTATCGGCTTTAATCTCTCGATCGCATCGAATGTTTCAAACGCCGCGCGGATATTAGAGTTTGGCGCATCGCCAGCCGTGGAAGGCCAAACAAATCCCATCCCGCGCTCCCATAAGGCATCCCCGGTAATGAGCATGCGCGCCGATTCACACCAGAACATAAGCGCACCCATATCGTGACCCGGTGCGCTGATCGCGCGCCAGACCAAATCACTAACAGCAAATGTGTCGTCAGCTGAAATCGAATCGTCAAACTGAAATTCTTCCGCGTATTGATCCATCTGCGCCGACCAGCAACTTTGTGCCGTCCACGGCACCACATGCTGGATTTCGCCATCCGGCACGGTAATGCGACAACCATATTTTTCGCGCAGCGCGCGATTGCCACCCATGTGGTCGCTGTGACAGTGGGTGTTGATCAGACGATGCAGGGGTTTACACTGCAGTGCATCTTCGACATAAGCGACGGTCGCCTGCGCATGTCGCCCGTAGCCGCTGTCAATCAGGATGTTCTCGTCCCGCGACGTCAATACGATTTGGTTGCAATTGAGCCAACCACGTTCGATGACGGTGACGTGTGGGTGAACGAGATGAAAGTCTGGGGACATAGATTCAACGGAAAGTTGATACGAATAATAAGAACAAAATAATAGCGCTAATTCGCACTGCTCCCGGCGGGGCGAAATTTATCGCCATTGCCCAAAATGGGCGAACAGTTTTTGATAAAACTTGCTCAATGAATTTAATTTGGGCAGCTACGCAAGAATTTGGTAATTTAACCAACAATTTGGTATTATTACCAAATGAAGATCAATTTCAAACAAACCAAGCCTGCAAAAAATACTGCAGCTCCTGAATTTGGCACACCCGCAAAATCACCCGCTCCCTCTGCCGTGCCGATTTCGTTTCCAGACATGCTGGCGACGCGACCCCAGCCCACGCTCGCCAGCAGTGCGCGCGAGCGCATTCTGTTTGCGGCCGTCGAAATACTGAATGCCGACGGCTTTGGGGCACTCACGCAGACGCGTGCGGCCGAACGCGCGGGGCTCAGACAGAGCCATGTGACTTATTACTTTCCGACCCGCAACGATCTGCTGCGCGAAACCGCCGCGTTCGGCTGCAACACCATGATTGACGTGATGGCGGGGGCAATCGATTCCGGCATGCTCAACATTGAAACTTTGCGGGAATTTATCGCGCCCGATATTCATGATCGGCGTTTTGCAAGGCTGATGTGCGCGTTGACGGTGGCATCTGACGAAGACGAAAGCATCAAACCCTGGCTGAAGACTTTTGAGGCCGCAAACCGCAAGTGCTTTATTTTAAGCTTTCAGAAATTAGGTTTGGTAATACAAGAATCTGACCTCGAGGTTTTTCACGCGACGCTGGTGGGTTCGCAGATCCTTG
>JAYVYF010000311.1:0-6069 GCA_043784585.1 Burkholderiales bacterium | reverse complement strand
CCGCTGACCACTTCCTGCCCGGCTTCGGATTGGTCTGTGATCAGGTCAAGATACTCGATTGCACCGGCCAGATACTCAAGCAGCGGCACCGCTGTGACGACCTCTTCCGCTGTCACCGGCGCGGCTGCAAAGCCATCCACAGTACTCAAAAAAATTTGTTTCGCCTCCGCCCGTGATTGCTCTTTGCGTAATTCCGCCCACACTAGCATTGCTGAGGGATCACGATTCTCGAAGTTCTGACTTGACACACTCGTCGCTTTTTTTGTTTCCACCAGCGCCTTTTGCAAGCGGCCGGATGTCGCATTGGCGAGAACATCCGTCAGCAGCAGCGTGTGCGCGTATTCTGGGTGCGCCATCGGCGGCACATGGAATCCGGCACCCACCGCTTGCACGTCACCGACGCGCTCAAGCGTCACGCTGCGCTCGCCGTCCTGGATGGGCTCCTGGGTATAAAGCGCTTGCAGTTTGCGCTCTGGCTTGGGAATTTTGCCGAAATATTTTTGCACCATTGCGAGGGTTTTGGCTTCGTCAAATTGCCCGCCAATCAGCAGCACCGCGTTGTCGGGTTGGTAGTGTTGACGATAAAAAGCCTGCAAACGCGGCACCGGCACATTTTCGATATCGGAGCGCGCGCCAATGGTCGATTTACCGTAGTTGTGCCAGAGGAACATGGTCGAGACAATCCGTTCAGTCATGATGTCGACCGGGCTATTCTCACCAATCTCGAATTCATTACGCACCACCGGCATTTCACTTGCCAAATCAGCCGCCCGAATAGCGGAATTCACCATGCGATCCGCTTCCAGCGACAGCGCCCAATCGAGGTATTTTTCACTGGCGGTGAAGACTTCGTAATAGTTGGTGCGATCTGTCCAAGTTGACGCATTCCATTGGGCGCCGCGCTGGGTGAATTCCTCGGTAATTTTCGGATGATTTTTGCTGCCTTTAAACAGCATGTGCTCGAGCAAATGCGCCATTCCCGTTTCGCCATAATTTTCGTGGCGCGAGCCGACAAGGTAGGTGATGTTGACCACCATGGTTGGTTTGGAAGGATCAGGCGCTAGCAGCACCTTGAGGCCGTTAGCGAGACGGTATTCGGTAATGCCCTCGACCGAGGTGGTGAGCGTAATGCCGGATGGTAGACGAGCTGTGTTCGCCGCTCCAGCAGAGGCGACCGGGGTGGCGGATGTGGCAGAAGCGGCGGCACTAAACCCGCAAGACAGAAAAATCGTGGCAATCAATGTTGAGACATTCATACATCAAACCCGCGCAAATGAAGATCCCGGATTGTAATGCAAGCGGCGTCGTGGAGTGGCAATTTTGCGTAGTGTTGGGTTTGGCACGCGTGCTGTCCAACATGACGACAGATTTGGCAGCAAATGTGACACAAAATCTGATGCCAAACCCAGGCGCTCAGACCATTTCAAATCCAGTGTTTTGTAGGGCAAAAACGGTTTTCCCGTGCTTCGGGGAAAAAATCCTGCACCAAAGCTGGTCTGCGCAAAATATAAACTCTAGCACTGGCGCGCCTCTTGGAACTAAATATCTCTCCGTGCCACGCCCATAATAGAGTTTCATGAGAAGCTATTTGCTCGCGGCTTCCCGCTGTCGGCGTGCTTCAAACAAGCACACCCCACTTGCCACCGAGACATTCAAACTCTCGACCGAGCCGAACATGGGGATACTGATAACCTGGTCACAGCCTTCACGCGTGAGACGGCGCAGGCCTTCGTCTTCCGCTCCTAACACCATTGCGAGCGGGCCGCTGAGAGCGGCGGCATATAGGTCGGTTGCACCGTCTTCGTCCGCACCGACAATCCAGATGTCACGTTCTTTGATTTCACGCAATGTGCGGGCAAGATTGGTCACCGTGATGTAGGGAACATTCTCTGCCGCACCCGAAGCAACTTTCATGACGGTAGACGTAAGGCCTACGCTGCGATCTTTTGGCGCGATGACGGCATGAACACCGGCCGCATCCGCCACCCGTAAACATGCGCCTAAATTATGCGGATCGGTAACGCCGTCGAGCAGCAATAAAAATGGCGGGCCTTCAATGGTTTCCAGCACGTCTTCCACAAACTGCGGCAACTTGGTTGGCTCCGCTAACGCGACTACGCCTTGGTGACGCGCGTGTCCGGTCATGCCGTCAAGCCTCGCGCCATCGACTTGCATGACACGAACGTTTTTGCCTTTTGCGTTATCCAGCAAATCCTGCATGCGTTTGTCGATCCGCTTCGCGTCAACATAAAGATCGCGAACGCTCTCGGCTCTGGCGCGCAGGCGCGAGGTCACCGCATGAAAACCAAACACCACTTGTGGCTTCATTTCTCGTTGCTTTTTGTTTTCTTGCTTGCGGCTTTAATCGTGACTTTCTTGCTCAACAATGCACCTGTTGACTTCGCTTTTCCTTGCGCCTGTTTTGCTGTCGCAGGAGCAGGTTTGGCTATTTTTACTAGCTTGGATTTGCGAAGTGCCGCTGGCTCAAGCACCGCGACCGGCTTGATCGGCTTTTGGCGGGCCTTCACCGCCGTTTTTTCTTTACCCGTTGCAAATCCTGCCACGGGCGTGGTCGGCGGATTGGCGCTGGTGAAAGTAACAATCGTTTTTTGCTTGACCGCTGCGGACTCAACTGCAAGGCCTTGCTGGGCAGAAAATTTGTTCGCGTTCTTGCCAGCGGCTTTTGGCAATGGTGCAGTGCGTACAGCAGTGGCCGCAGCCGTCGATTGCATCGGCGCCGATGGCCTGACGACGCCCGCCGGCAAGGTAGTTTCAACTTTATCCACTGGCACAACCGCCTTCGGCGCATCGCCAGCCAATGCAAAATCGATTTTGCTGGTTTCAATATCAACGCGAACTACTTTAATGTTCACGCGATCCGCGAGCTGATACTTCTTGCGTGTGCGCTCGCCCAGGATCATGTGTTTGTCCTGATCGAAATGGAAATAGTCTTTGCCCAATTCTGAAATATGTACCAAGCCCTCGACATAAACTTCGTCGAGCGTGACAAAAATACCAAAACTGGTGACGCCCGAGATGGTGCCGACAAATTCGTCACCCACGCGATCTTTCATGTAGAAGCACTTCAGCCATGCGTTGACATCACGGGTGGCTTCATCAGCTCGTCGCTCGGTTGCAGAGCACTGCATGCCCAGCTCTTCCCATGATGCTTTCGGATCGTAGGTTTCGCCCCGCAAAACTGCCTTGATCGCGCGGTGAGTGAGCAGATCGGGATAGCGCCTGATCGGCGACGTGAAGTGGGCATAGGCGTCGTAGGCCAGCCCAAAATGGCCTTGATTATCCGGGCTGTAGACGGCCTGTTTCATGGAACGCAGCATTACAGTTTGCAACAGCGGCGCATCAGGGCGTGGCTTGATTTTCGCCAGCACATCGGCATAATCGCTCGGCGCGGGCTTCTTGCCACCCATAAGTTGCAGACCAAAATCTTTCAGCATCGCGCGCAACGCGACCAGTTTTTCTTCTGACGGCCCTTCATGGACGCGGAACAGCGTAACGTGTTCATGCTCCACCAGATAATTGGCCGCACAGACGTTGGCCGCCAACATACATTCTTCGATCAAACGATGGGCGTCGTTGCGAGTGGTTTTAATGATGCGTTCAATCTTGCCGCCTTCATCAAAAATCATCATCGTTTCGTTGCCTTCAAAATCAATTGCGCCACGCTTGCCACGCGCAGCCAGCAGGCTCTGGAACACCGCATCCAGCATTTTTAAGTGCGGAAATAATTTGGGCTCGATGCCGTGATCGTCTTCGTTCGCGTAGAGCAATTTCGCGACATTGGTATAAGTCAGCCGCGCCGCCGAATGGAAAACGGCTTCCATGAATTTGTATTGCTTGACTTCACCCATCGGCGAAATTTGCATCTCGCACACCAGCGCCAGGCGATCCACGTCCGGCTTTAATGAACACATTTCGTTTGATAACGCTTCCGGCAGCATCGGAATCACGCGGCGCGGGAAATAAACAGAATTGCCGCGAAGACGTGCTTCGCGATCTAGTGCGTCGCCGGTCTTGACATAGTGCGACACATCGGCAATCGCTACCAGCAAACGAAATCCCTTGCCCTGTTTTTCACAATACACCGCGTCATCAAAATCGCGCGCGGTTTCGCCGTCAATCGTCACAAAAGGAAGCTTCCGCAAATCTTCGCGGCCCTGCATATCTTTGGCTGTGACTTTTTTCGGAATTTTCTTTTCCAGCGCTTCAATCTCGGCGGGCCATTCGTGCGGCAAATCGTGCTTACGCAGCGCGATTTCGATTTCCATCCCCGGATCGGCGTAATTGCCCAAAATTTCCAGCACGCGTGCCACCGGTTCGGCATTTTTTGACGGTTGCGCGACCAACTCGACCACCACCACCTGCCCTGCTTTAGCGCCTCGGTCATAGCCGGGTTCGACCAGAATGTCCTGGCTGATGCGTTTATTTTCCGCAATCACAAAGAACACGCCATGCTCCACAAACAAACGGCCCACTACTTTGCTGTTGGCATGCTCCAGCACTTCTACAATGGCCGCTTCGCGCCGTCCTTTCCGGTCCAGCCCAATTTCACGCACCACGACACGATCACCATGCAACACGCGATGCATTTGTTTAGGCCCCAGGAATAAATCGTCAGAGCCGTTATCGGGCACCAAAAAACCGAATCCATCGGGATGGCCCTGAACTTTGCCGGCGATGAGATCGAGCTTCGTGACCAGGCAAATATCGCCTTTACGATTGCGCATTACCTGCCCGTCGCGCTCCATCGCATTCAAGCGGCGAACAAACCCATCTTGCTCACTATCTGCAATTTCCAGCTTGTTTGCAATATCGTCGGGATGGGTGGGAACGCCAACTTCGGTGAGAACCTCCAGAATCAACTCTCGGCTCGGGATAGGGTTTTCATATTTCGCGCGTTCGCGCTCAATATGCGGGTCAAGGGATCGCACCAACGGCCTGGGCTCATTCACCTTGGAAGTGGGCGATTTTTGGCTGGCGCTAGGGTGGGCGATTTGGCTGCCGACTTTAAAGCCCGCTGCGCTAGGTTTACTTTTTACATTCTTTGATCGTGTAGACAATTTAGCTCTTCTCAGATAATATCTACCCTCATTTTACGCGACTCGCTTGTAGGTGTGTCGCTAATTTGCCCGGATGGCGGAATTGGTAGACGCACTAGGTTCAGGTCCTAGCGGTGGCAACACCGTGGAAGTTCGAGTCTTCTTTCGGGCACCAAACACAAAAAGCCGCGAAAGCGGCTTTTTTTGTTTTTATTCTCCTGAGCTAGAGATCCCGCAAGCGGTCCTTTTTGTTTGATGGCTGACAAATACACAAAAAAACGAGACCCGCGTGCGCGGGCCTCGTTATTAAAGCGGGAATAAATCCCGGCAAACAAAGACCAATTAAATAGTTCAATCTAATTGGCACGTCGACTTGCCCTAGCCCCACCAACACCAGAAATCAGGCGGGGTGAAAGTCAATTTGATTTGGCTTACATAAATAGAAAGTGTGCCTGACGTTTAACCGCCTGGATACGGGAATGATGAAGCGTCACCGCCTCCCACATCAGCAAGCTCATCCAAACTGATTTCTAATACCTCGTTGCCAACAATCGCTTCGACTTCAAATTTGTCTGTCGTAAACACGGTGATCTCCGCTTAGGCCCTATTGCTTGGGATGGTGCGGCTGGTGTCGAGCGAATCTGTAAGCGAAATCACATCACCCTCCAGAACGATCCAATTCAAGCGAAGGAAAGCGTTTATGGGGTCGCTATAAACTTCCCACGTAGAACTGCCGCAACCCACCAGACTCATCAAAGCGCTGGACTTTTTTCCCGCCAGCGGCGGCCTCCGTTCAGTTCGCCAATGATTAAAGCCAAGTCTAGTTACTTGAGAAAGCGGTATTTTTACGGGCCGATAATCACTGCTTCGACGCAACATAAATTTCACCTGGGCGGGATATTGGGAAAAGGCTTTTGATATTTGTTGCTGCAATGTCGACAACAAGAATTAAAACTTTTATGAACATGTCAGTTTGCTGATAAGTTTGTGCTGTCAGATGTGACAGGCTGCA
>JAYVYF010000310.1:0-3576 GCA_043784585.1 Burkholderiales bacterium | reverse complement strand
AAGTCAGCCTCTGCAATATAAACACCGGTAAAGAATTGTTTACGGCTTCCCGCATGGTAAACCTGCAAAATAACCGGGTGCGTTAGGTTGTCTTTTTTCTTCTTTCTAAGCAGTATTTTAATCGTGGGTTGCCCCTCATACCCATTGGGATTGTGTTGTAAGTAGCACGCATCGCAAAATCTCCGTAAAGTTTACCTGACGCGAAGGCGTCATCAGCACAAATTGCGTATATGTCAAGTATCTTGCGCTGCTGCTCTGTACGCTGATCTGCGGGCAGATAGGCAAATTCAGTCAACATATCGCCATAAGCATTCAGCACGGTGATAGCTTGATAGGGGCCACCTTCCATCAATAAATAGCCCATCGTCCCTTGCGCAGTCGGTGCCTTAGAAACATCGTTCTTTTCAAAAAACGCCTTCGCCATGCGCACAGCCTGATGCGCTTTCGCGTTCAAATCACCAGCCTCAACGAGCACCTTTAATTCATCATCCGTGCTTTTCTTAAGTCGAGCATCCTCTGCTGGCGTCGGGAATCCATAAAAGTCCAACCACTTTATTTCCTGCTCTGAACGAGCATACAAATACCAGTTTGATTTTCGATCATTGGCATCCAGTTGGCCCGTGTACATACCAACTGCACGCGGCTGACCAGGCCGATATGTAATACCTGCGGCGTACGAAGTAGTAGCCCTAATGCCAGGCAAAGTATTCTGAGCGTTCGTGGCGGTTGTTGCGGGTGTGGCTACGGCAGACGGCGCACTAGCTGATGTGCTGTTGGGCATAAACGGCGCAGCAAGCTCTCTAACTTTTTGAGATCCAACCGTAAGCGTCAAAGCTACTGCAATGAGTGCAATAACACACAACCAAATCAAAAATCGTCGTATGGGTGTGCGAGGAGTATTGGCCATAGCGTATGTATTTTCCATCAGCTGCACCGAAATTTAGGTTTGAGATCGTTCAGTATTTTGCAAACGGCACCGTTAGTGAATCGTGCCGCCATTCTGCCACCATCTGCGTTTAGATACGAATTATTGTCAACGTTCCCAGTCCGTGCGCGAAGCCAGTTAAAAATATTGCTGCCGTCTCGCAACGCAATGGCGTCGGGCAAGCTTACTCGGCTGATCCCATAGTACCGAGACACCTCTTCCACGCACACACCCGAATTTCCACATGTCTGCCATGCCGCTACAAGCGACCTTCCAAAAACAGCCAAATAATCAACATTATTTCCGCTGTACATCTGTAGCGCTAACGCTATCACCGTATCCTGCCAGGCGGGACGCGTGCTGTAAATATCAGGAATTGCTACATCTCTATAACTCTGTGGTGGAGATTCTGCTATTCCGGCACATTTAGTGTTGGCAAAGGCCGTTGATATGGCGGCGCAAATTCGCTTTCGCTCCTCTTCTTTTACGGCAGGGCAAGCTTCATTCGACTCGTATCTTCCACTAACGCCGCCGCCGCTTGGCGAACCCCCACCACCTTGACCACCCTGCGGATTTATCCAACGATCACCCCAAACTACAATTTCGTCTAGGGATTGTGAGTTAGCCATTAAAGGTAACAATGATGTCAGTACGACAACACAAAACAACAACATGTTCCAAAAAGTTTTCATGCAATATTTCCTTTTTTCAAAAATAAATTTCAAGTATCCAGGTATTGCTGAGAATGCGATTTGACGCTGTGGATGATCGGCATCCCAAAAATAACTCCCGATCACAGCGTCTTACCAGCGCTATAAGATAAGTATTTTTTGCTAAGTTACTTAACTATGCACGTATAGGGGGGGGAGGTTGTCAAGAGTCAATGACAAATAATTCTGCGCTGCTTTCACCGACAGTCACACCGCTGTCATATTTCAAGATCTTTCTCGCTAGCTACTCAAGTTAGTACGTGAGACTATTAAGCGACCAAGCGTAGAGCGTATAAAATCTAAATATGGCTTCTATAAACTCGCGGCGCATCGGCTACAAAAAATAATCAGCGTAAATCATGAACAATATTTCTAACCTCGCCGCCACTGTCGCCTGGCTGGCCTTTGCTGTCGCGTTTATTCTCGGCGCAATCTCGCAGCGAACACAGTTCTGCACGCTTGGCGCGGTGTCCGATATTGTCAACATGAACGACTGGACGCGGATGCGCATGTGGGTGCTGGCGATGGCCGTGGCAATTATTGGCGCACAGGTGCTTTATGCTTTTGGCTTGATCGATCTCACTAAAACTTTTTATGTGCGCCCGAACATCACATGGCTGTCATACGCAATTGGGGGACTTATGTTTGGCGCCGGCATGACGCTGGCATCGGGTTGTGGCAGTCGCACGCTGGTGCGCATTGGTGGTGGCAATGTGAAATCTCTGGTGGTGTTTGTGTTCTTGGGCGTTGCGGCCTATATGACGATAAAGGGATTGTTCGGCGTGTGGCGCGTGCATTATCTGGATGTGGTGAGCGTTGATGTATCCGCTCGCGGCATCACGACGCAGGAACTAGGCTCACTCATCGCTGCAACCGGCTTTGATAAAAAAATTATGCAAATTTCAGCGGCCGCAATCGTCAGTCTTAGCATGCTGATTTTTGTGTTGAAGAGTGCAGATTTTCGTAGAAGTGTGGATGGCTGGCTTGGTGGGTTGGGCTACGGGCTGGCGGCGGTGGCAGGCTGGTACATCACGGCACACATTGGCTACGGCGAAAATCCTGATACGCTCGAAACGGTATTTTTTGGCACCAATTCAAAGCTAGCCGAGTCGCTCACCTTCGTCGCGCCAATTGCCTACACGGTCGAGCTTTTGATGCTGTGGAGTGACACGTCACTTATCGTCACGTTTGGCATTGCCAGCACGCTGGGCATGATCGCAGGCTCGTTCGCGTATTCGATTGTATTTCGGCGCTTCCGTTGGGAAGGTTTTGCGGATGTTGCTGACACTCGCAATCACCTCATCGGTGCGACGCTAATGGGCGCCGGCGGCGTTATCGCGATGGGCTGTACCATCGGCCAAGGGGTGACGGGTGTCTCCACCTTGGCGCTGGGTTCATTCATCGCACTGGCGGGCATGATCGCCGGCTGTGCCGCAACGCTGAAATATCAATATTGGAAGCTTTTGCGAGGGGTTTGAGCGCGATATCCGAATCTTGCCAAACACAGGCTTGACCCGAATGACGTAGGAATTGTATAATCTATGGCTTCGCTGGGCGCCTAGTCCGGTTAAGAAAGCAGTTGTTGGGTCGTTAGCTCAGTTGGTAGAGCAGCGGACTTTTAATCCGTTGGTCGCAGGTTCGAATCCCGCACGGCCTACCAAAAAATTTACAGTAAAATTAAGCACTTAAGCCAAACGGCTTAAGTGCTTTTTTATTTCCGGCTTCCTGAAAATGACTAGTTGTCACGATCCATGTCACGATATAAAACGCTATACACACGGCGTTTCGTTCTGTCTCAGATTGAGCGTTTAATAAAATCAAACACGCGTCAAACTTTGGTTTTCCTCGATTTATGTGCGAAATGAGACTAGATGAGAACGATTTAGACGGAACAAATATAAAGCTGGGTAGTTATCGCGATAATCTTCTGGCAAACAAAAA
>JAYVYF010000309.1:0-2374 GCA_043784585.1 Burkholderiales bacterium | reverse complement strand
CGCAAGGAAATGAGCGGGGGCGGTCATCCGTGGTAGGCCGACAAAACGCTGTTTTTGCTCGGCACTTTGTTCACGTGCGCCATTTAAAGTTTCCAGCTTTAGAGTTGACAGCCTTGGTGTCCATGGCGCCGCCACAGCTGCTTCACACCATCGTGCGACTTCAATTTGAAAACCGGGATCTCGTGCCGTGAAATATTGCGCACCGTGATCACATTGCCAAGCGGCATCGCCGTGACCCGTTCCGCGACGAGTGCTCATCCGTCCGCCGGGACCGCGGCTTTTATCAAATACGGAAACATTCAGGCCCGCGTGTTGCAGCGCAGTCGCGCATGACAGGCCGGCGATACCTGCACCGATAATGGCGATATGGGATACGGAATTCATAGTGTTTTCAGTGTATTTTGTTGTGCTTTCAGTTCAAGACGAATGCGCCTCGCCGTAACCAACCTGATTCTAGCTGTATATCTGGTTAACCTAGTCGCGCGTCCCCACTTACTAGTTCCAGAAGATTTTGCAATCGCAGCCTGCCCGTTTGCTAAGCTGCGTGGAGAACACCTGCTATGAAAATTTCTGCCCTCGACCAATCCCCGGCCACCCGCGGCCACAGCCAGCATCTGGCGATTCGCGAATCTATCGAGCTCGCCCAACACTGTGATCGCTTGGGCTACCACCGTTACTGGCTGTCGGAGCATCACAATAGTGACAGTATCGTCGGCACGGCACCAGAGGTGTTGATGGCCGCAATCGCGGCGACCACCGAGCGTATTCGTATCGGCAGCGCTGGTGTGATGCTGCCACACTATTCCGCGCTGAAAGTGGCGGAACAATTCCGCGTGCTGGAAGGGATTGCGCCGGGGCGGATTGACCTCGGTCTGGGGCGCGCACCCGGTTCTGACCGACAAACCGCATTGGCGCTGAATCCGCATCAGAATGTAGCCGGGGAATTCCCGCAGCAGGTGCAGGATTTACAGGCCTGGGTACGCGGTTCGCCGTTACCGGCGGGTCACGCTTTTCGCAATATTAAGGCGCATCCACTGGGACCGACGTCGCCCGAAATATGGATGCTTGGCTCATCGGACTATGGTGCACAGCTGGCGGCCTATTTGGGCTTGCCTTACGCCTACGCGTATTTTTTCACCGAAGGGCGTGGCACCGAGCAGGCGCTCGAACTTTATCGAAAGCTGTATCGGCCCAGCGGCGCGCACCCCGCGCCCAAGCCGACTATTTGCGTGTGGGCGCTGGCTGCCGACAGCGAAGCGGAAGCGCGACATTTGTTAAAGACGCGCGAACAGTGGCGCATCGGTTTTGAACAGGGATTGCGCACGCCGCTGGTTTCGCCAGAAGAGGCGGACACGGCCTATGCAGGCTATGGTGCGACTGACCGCGCGACCATCGATGGCGTACGTAGCCACGCCATCGTCGGCACCGCCGCGCACGTAAAGGCACGGCTCGATGCGCTCGCCCGCAGGTTCGAACTGGATGAAATTGTGATCAACACGTGGACGCATGATCCGATAGCAAGACACCGATCATATGCATTGATCGCGGCAGAGTACGGATTGAAACCCATCCATTAGCCTCCCGCAGACGATTTCAATGCGCTTCTGTACGCCGCCGCACGGACTAGCCCGCCATTTATGCCCAATGTTGAATACACGGTACAAATATCTTGTTGAAATTTGGCTGATGCATCTATGCATCGCAGCAGCGACAACTACTAATGCGTTGTCGTGGCGCTTTCGCTGTTTAGAAACACAACCAGGAGATGAACATGAAAAATATAATCAATTTTCGTAAACCGCTACTCGCTCTGTTGATTGCAGCATCGGTCGGCGGCATTACCCAATCGAGCGTGGCGGGCGCAGATGTCAGGATTTTCCTGAATGACGCGCCACCGGCACTGCGTTATGAACCGGTGCCACAGCCGCGTCGTGGCTACACATGGGCTCCGGGTTACTGGGACTCAAATCGCGGCAGGCATGCGTGGAGAAACGGTAGCTGGCAACGTAATCGCTCTGGTCAATATTACGTCGAGCCGCGCTGGACACAACGTGACAACCGCTGGGAACTTGAGCGCGGGCGCTGGAACCGAAATGACCGCGATGGCGACGGCGTACCGAACAATCGTGACCGGCAGCCGAATAATCCCAATCGCCATTAATCGCGGCGCAGATCTGGAAAACATTGCCGAATGAATCGGCCTGAGTTGATATCGTCGCAACTGAAAATATTAGCTCGGCCTATTGGCGGCCTTTCAAGCGTCAGCATTTTTAACAGGAAACTTCTAAAATCCCCTAATTCCCTCGTCATTCGCATATCGCGATTTTTTTGCAACGCGCCCGATCAACTATTTATGTTTCCATGATTGATGTCG
>JAYVYF010000308.1:0-10932 GCA_043784585.1 Burkholderiales bacterium | reverse complement strand
GCTGAACGCCAGAGCTGCGACTTGTGCCATTTATCTCAAACCCGTCCATTGCCACTAATATTGCCATGACTGATTCCAAAGAACTGCGCAGCACAGGCCTCAAAGCAACCTTGCCGCGATTAAAAGTGCTTGAGCTCTTTCAGAACTCGACTGAACGCCATATGACGGCCGAAGATGTGTTCAAGATATTGTTGAATGAAAATGCGGATATTGGCCTCGCCACGGTGTATCGCGTGCTTACCCAGTTTGAGCAGGCAGGGCTGCTCATGCGACATCATTTTGAGAGTGGCAAAGCGGTATTTGAGCTGAATGAAGGCAGCCACCACGATCACTTGGTTTGTTTACAGTGCGGAAAAGTAGAAGAATTTTACGATTCTGAAATCGAAAAGCGTCAGATAAAAATTGCTAAAGACCGTGGTTTTAACATTCACGACCACTCGCTTTATTTGTACGCCGACTGCACCAAACCAAAATGCCCAAACAAACATTCCACTCAGAACTAATACACGAAGTTAATATACAGAGTTGGCCAAGGCACAGATCAAGAGCGGCAAAGTCACCTGCGATTGGCTGTTCGTTCATCAACCCAATTTCCTGCTTTTTTTGCTCATAACGCTTTTACTGGCGAGGCTTCCTTGTTGAAACTGTCAAAAGTTTTGAAAATTGCATTACTGGTAATACTGCTTGCCTCGCTCGGTACGCTGACGATATGGCCGCACGGAGATGCCGATGCACGTCAAAGGGCTCCAGAGGCAGATGCGAGGTCTCGTGATTTTCCGCTCGTGCTTGAAGCTGATCTACCCCGAGAGGCGGCCGCGACATTGGCGCTTATTTCAAAAGGCGGTCCCTTTCCTTATTCAAAGGATGGTGTGACCTTTTCGAACCGTGAAAAAGCTTTTCCAAAACAGCCGCGCGGCTATTACCGTGAATACACCGTCAAAACACCAGGCTCAAAAAACCGCGGCGCCAGGCGCATCATTTGCGGGACGCCAAAAACGCAAACTTTCGAGTGCTACTACACGGACGATCACTATGCGACGTTTCGTAAAATCAAACTGTAGGAGACTGACCGCATGCCTTCGCCCGAACTCACTACTCTTTTCGCTCATGACAGCCCGAGCGGAGTCTATTGGCTTAAAGCACATGCAAGCGTTGCTGAGTTAGTCAAGCTGTCGCGAGCAAAGTCATTGGCTTTTTATCATCTTGAAGGTAAGAAAATAGAAAAGAAAGACCAGTTTCTGAATCATGCTGCTGTGGCAATGAAATTTCCCGACCACTTTGGAAATAATTGGGATGCCTTTTACGATTGTCTGACTGATATGGAATGGGTGGACTCAAGTGGTTACGCTATTTACTTTGACCATACTGACAGCTTTGCCGAGCATCACGAAAGCCAGCTTGAAACGGTAATCGAGCTATTCCAAGATGCGGTTGATTTTTGGAAAGGCGAAGGAAAATCGATGCTGGTGCTGTTGTCGGGAGAGCACGCGCCTGCTGGCGTAAAGAAACTGTAACCTCAGTATTGGCTGTCAAGCATTTTTGTAAAATGTTTTACTAGCAGAGAACTTATCCAGATTAATCGAGGGTATCAGTCTCCCCGCCGGGGTTTACTGTCCCAGTACGCTATCTTAATCGGCGGCTTTAGTACTGCACTATCTCACCGCACTCTCCGTGATGGCAGCACCCAAGCTACCGGCGCTGATACTGCGGCTAAGACTGTTCGAAAACAGAATGTCGCCATAGTAGGCCTTGACGTTTGAGCCGGTTGTATTGGTGTCCGTCATGACGCCAACTGAGATTATTTTGCCCGGCTCTTCGTCAAATGCCTTACGGTAGTCTTCCAGCACGTTACGCGTCATGGTCAGCCACTGGTTGATTCGCGAGGAGCCACTCTCAGCAACTATCATCTTGGCACGGCTGGAGTGCGCGTTTTCCAGCACGGTCCCAACCGGCAATTTATTTTCCCAGATGTACATCAGCGTCGCATACGGCATTTCGCGGCCACTAAAAAGCCTCACCATATCCGCCATTGCGCGATCCTCAAAGTCAAACTTTTTCTTGTCGCCATCAAAGGCGATCACCACGCGCACCGGGGAGTCGTCCGCGCTAGCCCGGCTGTTGTCCGCACCGGCAATGAGTTGGGGCGCCTTCCAACGCCAAGAAATATAGCGCTTCACAATGGGGTCAATTGACACCTCTTGTAATAAACCTGAGGCGGATGACTCGGATTGCGCCTGCAAAATCGGCGTGCCTTCTTCGTGAACAATTTTATATTCAGTCTTTTTCAGCAGGCGCGACATGATCCAAGGCTGCCATCCGCTTGGCAGCCCATTGGCTGCCAAGGAGGCTGAAAAAGAGGTCACATTTTCGCTGGGCGCTTGTATGGTGTCGTTTGCGGGGGCAGATGCACACCCCGACAGAACCGCCGTAGTCATCACCGTTGAAATTGTCCACGTACACAAATTTAAAAACTTAATCATGCTTCGACTGCTCCTCAACTAATCAGCGCTGGTTCCATATTTGCCCGACGTTTGCCGTCAATGGTGTGCCCTTTGCCTGCTTCAACACGATTACTAACCGCTCTTGATTTTAATACATTCTCGAAACCATTTATTCAGAGCTCGCAATCAGTGCCGCATTGCCGCCTGCCGCGGCAGTATTGACTGTAAATGTGCGTTCCGATGCAAATCTGAACAAATAATGCGGCCCGCCCGCTTTGGGCCCTGTTCCGCTTAAACCGTCACCACCAAAAGGCTGTACGCCAACCACGGCACCGATCTGGTTTCGATTGACGTATACATTTCCCACTTTTGCCCGTCTACGGATAGCGGCGATCGTTTCTTCAATCCGCGAATGAATGCCGAGTGTTAAACCATAACCACTGGCGTTGATTTGATCGACGACTTCCATCAAGTTTTCGCCCGCAAATGAATATACATGCAAGATCGGCCCAAACACTTCCGATTTAATGGAATCGAATGTAGGAATTTCGAAAGCGCAAGGTGCGAAAAAATGCCCCGCTGCGATCTCGCGCGGCAGCCGCGTCTGGCCAATTTGCCGAAATTCAGACGCCATTTTTTCGCGGTGCGCGATCAGCATGTCGAGCGCATCGCGATCAATCACCGGGCCGATATCCGTATCCAGTCGGGACGGATCTCCCACCTGCAATTCATTCATCGCGCCTTTCAGCAGCGTCATAATGCGCGGCGCGATATCGGCTTGCACACATAAAATGCGCAGGGCAGAACACCGCTGACCTGCGCTATTGAAGGCCGACGCAATCACATCGTTCACAACCTGCTCAGGCAACGCGGATGAATCCGCGATCATCGCATTCAGGCCACCCGTTTCAGCAATAAACGGAATGATGGGGCCGCCTCGATTGGCCAATGCACGGTTGATTGCCTGAGCTGTATTGGTACCGCCGGTAAACACCACACCCGCGATACGTGGGTCAGCCACCAATTTCGCACCAATGGTTTCTCCAAGCCCTGGAACCAGCGCAATTGCGTCTTTTGGCATGCCTGCTTCGAGAAGTAATTTAACCGCCTCGAACGCGATGATAGGGGTTTGTTCCGCAGGTTTGGCAACCACTGCATTTCCGGCTGCAAATGCTGCTGCAATCTGGCCCAGAAATATGGCGAGTGGAAAATTCCACGGTGAGATGGCCGCAAATACGCCACGTTTGGTGAGCATCAATTCGTTGGATTCGCCGGTCGGGCCTGGCAGTATCTCGGGCGTCGAAAAATGTTCACGGCACAATGCGGCATAGTAGCGGCAAAAATCGGCGGCCTCGCGCACTTCACCCAGCGCATCAGGCATGGTTTTGCCCGCTTCCTTTGCCATCAATGCCATGAAAAAACTTCGCCGTTGCTCCAGCAAATCAGCGGCACGTTCCAGAATAATGGCGCGCTCCTCCCCAGGCAAGCCCGGCCACTTGGAAGCGATATCGCAACTTAAATCCAGCAATGCATCATCAGCGTTTTCCACGCTGCCAATCGTTGAGAGAGTCGCAGGATTAAATGCATTTGAAGGGCTACCACGCATTGGCACACCTGCGATGAGCGGTCGTGCAATGAAGTTATTGCTGGCCAGCACGGGCGCCATTTCCGCCATTAGTGCATCTGTTGCCGCGACATCTGCAAAACTAAAACCAGCAGAATTTTTTCGGGGTACGCGGGAAGCCTTGAATAGATTTCGCGGCAACGGCAATTTCGCATTGGCTTTGGAAGGATTTTTCTCACACCCAACAATGGGATCTGCTATCACGTCATCGATTGACACATCGGGGTCTGCGATACGATTGACGAATGAAGAATTTGCGCCATTCTCAAGCAGGCGTCGAACCAAGTAGGGCAACAAATCTTCATGGCTACCAACGGGCGCATAGACTCGGCACGAGTATGAACGGGTGTCGTTTGATCTGGAAAGAACCGCATCGTATAGCTCCATGCCCATGCCGTGCAGACGCTGAAACTCAAACTGATTTGCGGCCATCGCACGCTCCATGATAGTGGCGACGGTGTGTGCATTGTGGGTGGCGAATTGGCAGTAAAACGCCTTGGGTTGCGCCAACATCCTGGCGGCGCATGCAAGAAAAGAAACATCGGTATTTGCCTTGCGTGTAAACACCGGATAGTTCGTAAAACCTTGCATTTGCGCTCGCTTGATTTCTGTATCCCAGTAGGCACCTTTGACCAAACGAGTCATGATGCGACGTCCATGTTGGAGCGCCAGCGCTGCCAGCCAGTCGACGACATGAATGGCACGCTTTTGATAGGCTTGTACAGCAAGCCCCAGCCCCTCGTAACCTGCGAAGCGCTTATCCGAATAAATAGCGGCGAAGATATCCAGTGAAATTTCGAGGCGTTCAGTTTCTTCCGCGTCAAGCGTGATGCCGATACCGCCGTCGCGCGCCATTTCTGCAAGCTTCATTACTTTAGGCAGCATTTCGGCCATGACACGCGCGCGGTGTGCAAGCTCGTAGCGCGAGTGAAGTGCGGATAGTTTTACCGAAATTCCTGGCGCTTCAAAAACCGATCTAGCAGACTTTGCGTAGCCAGAAATCGCCTTGATCGCGTCTTGGTAGGCTATAAAATAACGTTCCGCGTCTTCAGCCGTCATGGCGCCCTCGCCGAGCATGTCGAAAGAGTGTCGATATGATTTTTGATCATCCGATACAGAGCGTTTGAGCGCCTCCTGAATATCACGTCCCATCACAAACTGCTCGGCCATCAGTTTCATGCCGTGACGCAACGCAGTGCGCACAATGGGCTCACCCGCGCGTGCTGCGAGGCGGGAAATCCAACCGCCCACATCCGCTGCGCTGCTAGGATTTACCGATACCAGCTTACCCGTTAACATCATTCCCCAGGTGCCCGCATTCACCAGTAATGAGTCTGATGCACCAAGGTGTTTATTCCAATCGCCTTGGGAAAATTTATCTTTGATCAATTTATCGGCAGTAGCCGCATCTGGGATGCGTAGCAATGCCTCAGCCACACACATGAGCAATACGCCTTCCTGTGTGGAAAGATCGTATTGCGTGAGAAAAGATTGCATGCCCACGTTTTGCTTTTGACGGCTACGGACAGACTTCACCAATGATCGCGCGCTAGCCTGGACATTTGCATTTGCATCGCCGCTCAGCTTTGCGTTCTCAAGTAGAAATTTTAGCGTTTCATCTTCGTCGGACAAGAACGACACTCGCAGTGCCGAGAAAGATGCTGAATTGTTGGGCAAATTGCAAACATCAAGCAACGACGAAACGGGCAATGTATCTGGGACGGCAATCGATAACGCGTTCATGGCGGCGAACAATCCTGAAAAAAATCAATTAGCAAGTATCGCACTCGCGTCTCTCAAATGTGGCTCAATTAAAAAAGAGCGCCCTGTACTGGTCGTCCGGGGACCGCGAATTGGCGGGTATCAAGCTGTTGAATCTTTTGTCGACCTTGGTTGTTGAGATCAAAACGCGTGCAGGCCTTGGCAAACCGCTGGCGCAGCAATTCGGCAAAGATACCTTGGCCGACCATGCGGCTACCGAAATTCGAATCATTGTCTCTTGCAAAATCGCGACCGCCACGCATTTCCTGAACGCGTGACATGACATGCTCCGCTTTAAGCGGAAAGTGCTGTTGCAACCAATTGCGGAACAATTCTTTTAACTCCCACGGCATCCGCAGGAGCACATACCCTGCTGTGGTCGCTCCCATACGGCGTCCTGTCTCCAGCAAGCTTTCCAACTCATGATCGGTGAGGAAAGGGATGACGGGTGCCACGTTAATGCCTACCGGTATGCCAGCCGTAGAAAGCGTTTTAATGGCTTGCATGCGCCGCGAAGGGGCGGCGGTGCGCGGCTCAAGGTAACGTGAAATATGGTGATCTTGGGTGGTAACAGAAAGTGTTACATGAACCAAATTACGCTTGGCCATAGACACCAAAATATCGAGGTCACGTTCAATCAAAGCCGATTTTGTGATCAAGCCAATCGGCTGGTTAAATTCACTGGCGATCTGAAGCAATTGACGCGTGATTTTATATTCACGCTCGCAGGGCTGGTAGGCGTCGGTATTGACGCCCAAACTAATGACCTCACAACGGTAATAAGGATCTGACAATTCCACGCGAAATAATTCGGGTGCATTTACTTTGGCAAAAATGCGGGTTTCAAAATCAAGGCCCGGCGACAAACCGAGGTAGGCATGACTGGGTCTGGCGAAACAATAAATGCAGCCATGCTCGCAGCCGCGATAAGGATTTGCTGAATAACGAAATGCAATATCGGGCGAATCGTTTTGAGTAATGATTGATTTGGCGATTTCATGCGTAACAACGGCTTTCGGCGACGCAGGGCCATCATCGTCAGATGACGGTACTTGCCAGCCGTCATCAAAGGCTTCACGCTGCCATCGCTCAAACCGACCTTCGATATTGAGCGCCGCTCCGCGTCCTTTGAATGATTTATCACGGTGAAATCCAGTTGCACGGTTGGTCGAAGAGAGTGACATATTCGCCTTAAGTACGTACTTTAAAACAGGAAATAACTGGTACTGGATAAATATACAGTATATTTACGCTATTTGGAAGCGTGTTTCAATCCGAGCCAAAACAAGACGTTGCAGCCACTTATCGACTGAAAATGGCAAGGCTATACTGGTCCAGAGGACGCCTGCTCGCTACCCACGAACAGTGATTACATGCAGGCGTCCGGCGCCGAGGTTATTTTTGCGCGCATTGCTGAACGCACAACTCGCGATTCGCGGTGCGTGCGTTTAAAAATGGCGGGGCCATTTCCCAGCTAAATTTCAATCTCGTCGCTGGAGCGAGCGACGGCGTAAACCACGACAGCCAGTAATGCCTTGTGTGGATTCTTCCAGCGCCACAACAGCTGGCATGTCGGCAGGCGTGTTGGCCAAGCGTTTGGGTTTGGCGCCCAACCATTCGACCCAAATGTTGCCGCTCGCCAGATTCGGCTTGGTCGCAACGAACATCTCTCTCTCCTCAGTAGAAAGCGCAAGGGTAAGTTCATTTAATTCATTCTGAAGATGTGTGCTGACTGAATAAGTGTATTCAATCACCACCGTTTCATTCGGGATCAGATTCATAATTTGATCTGCGGAAAATGTATCTTCGTCGTTCCACAAAATGAGCGCATCGTGACGTCTGAATTTATTTAGCTCACGACGGTTCGTGCCGGTAAAATCAGCCATGACCAATACTTTTCCGCTCAATACTTTTTGTGGCGTATGGGTTATGAGCCCGATTAGCTTGGCCTTCGGCGGCAAAGTAGCTTCAAAAAATGCGACGGAGGGCCCATCAGCAGGCATCAGGAAAGTTTGCATGACCCGCACTTCAGTGGTGTTGTTATCAATCTTCACCATCCAGTCGCACTCAACAGCATCAACAGACTCTCGATCGCAGCCGCCGCCGATATATAGGCCGCCTGCAACGGGCTTCAATAGCGCTGGTGGAGCTTGCAGCGCCTGTGTTGATATTGCATCTACCGTTGCATTTTTCTGCAATGTCCCGGCCTTGGCAGTGTTTGCAAGTACTAATGTCAAACCCGCAATGACGACACTCACTCCCGCGCCTGACAATACCGCCGCCGCCAGCAGCTTTAGAAAATCCCGAAGTGCAAACGACGGTTGCGGCTGCACGGACGATGCAGATAATGTGTGAACAGAATTGTTGGCGGCTGAAATATTGGCAGATGAAGATGTGGTGCTCATATAGCGCTCCTTTTGGCTGTACTAATGCCATTTTTCGTTTCCTCAGACTTGGCTTTGATCTACTGGGATATCTGGGGTATGGCTATTAAGCGCTGCAAAACAGACAGCTTTGAGGCTGGTGTGGTGGCGAAAATGTGGTGAATTGTGTCGAAACAAGGGCATGTGTTGCAGGTACGCGGTGGAGAAATTCGGTTCCGGTATAGTCAAATTTAATTATCATTTGGAAAAAATAATATGCAGAAGCGGATCGCGATAGTGGAGGACGAGTTGCTTATTCGCCAGAATTACACAGACGCGCTGACACGCAGCGGCTACGACGTGGCGGCGTTTGCATCACGCAGCGATGCCATATCGGTGCTGCGCACACGGCTGCCTGATTTGGTGGTGCTTGATATCGGGCTTGGGGACGAAGCTGATGGCGGCTTTACGCTATGTCGCGAGTTACGCGCGCTGTCAGCGACGTTGCCAATTATTTTTTTATCCGCGCGCGATAGTGATATTGATGTTGTTTCCGGGCTCAGATTGGGAGCTGACGACTATGTTACCAAAGACGTAAGCATGCCGCATTTACTGGCTCGGATAGCGGCACTGTTCCGCCGTCTCGAGGCGCTACGATTACCTGCACGCGCGGAGGATACATTGCATCGAGGAGATCTAATCTTGGATATCAATCGGCTTTCAATTTCCTGGAAAAGTGCCGCGGTCGTGCTGACAGTGACTGAGTTTTGGATGATTCATGCATTAGTCAAGTTTCCTGGTCACGTTAAAAGTCGCGATCAGCTTATGCGTGAAGCAGAGCTTACGGTGGATGACAACACGATAACTTCACACATGAAACGAATTCGCAAAAAGTTCGTTGCGTTGGACACCTCATTTGATGAGATAGAAACGGTTTATGGCATGGGCTACCGGTGGAAAGCTTGATGCAAACCCAGTTCATTCTGCGCGTTTGAAATGAATGGTTAGTCAACTAAAACTGCCGGCATTTTTGGTTAGCATCCGGGCCAAACTATTTTTCGTGTCGCTTGTTCTGCTGCTTATTCCACTTATCGGTTTTAGATTTGTCGTTGAGATGGAAGGTTATTTGCGCGACGGACAACAACAGGTTTTACTAAGCGCGGCCCGGTTTGTTTCCGCCTCACTTTCGGAGCGTCCTGATTTGATGGGTAGACAGCCAGTCGGCGAGAGCGCATCGAGCGCAGAGGAAATTGAACAACGTCGGTTGATCAGCGTCGTGGGCAACAGTGATTCCATGTTGGCAGCAGCACTTGGCAAGGCATATCAGCAATCCGAGGCGATTGAGCGGTTGCTGACCATCGTGGCAAAAGACGGGGCAAGAATTTGGGTGGTCGATTCGCACTTGGTGGTGCGCGGTTTAGAAGGTAATCTGAATCAGCAAACCGCTTTAAAAAGTACTCGCGAAGAGGCGAAGCGAGGTTTCGTGACCTGGTTTCAATGGGCTTATCGAGCTTCCATTCGCCCTCTTGTGGAGCAGTTTGGTAATGCTGATTCTGCCACCGTTACCGAGGACAGCGACGCAGTATTGCGAGCCGTGCTGGCGCAAGTTGATCGCGCATTGAATGGGCAGGCGAGCGTACAAAGCCGGCTTACAAAACTGGACTCGACTTTAGTTCAATCCGCTGCGCAGCCTATATGGTTGGGAGACAATATTGTAGGCGCAGTGGTTGTTGAAGAATCAGATCGTGGCAGTAGATCGATTAAAGCTGCGGGCCTCGAAGCGTTGCTTGGAATGACAATATTGATTTTTTTTGTCGGGTTTGTGGCGCTAATGATATTTGCTTGGCGACTGGCATTTCGAGTGCGTCGTTTGAGATCCGAGGCAGAGCGGGCTATTGATTCACATGGTCGAATTACCGGTTTTGTTTCCGGAACGACATCACGAGACGAAATTGGCGCGCTTGCCGGCACGCTTGAAGAAATTTTGATCCGTCTGAAGCGCTACAACAGTTATCTTGAGCAAATGGCAGCACGCCTGTCGCACGAGTTGCGAACGCCAGTTGCGGTTATCCGATCTTCTCTTGATAACTTGAGAGTTTCGAAGCAGATCGACACAGATATGGTCTATATCAATCGCGCAGATGAAGGCATAAAGCGTTTAGCCAATTTGATTTCGCGCATGTCCGAAGCCAGCCAGCTTGAACAATTTCTGCAGGGGACGGATCGCGAAACATTTGACCTTGATTTACTGGTTGCCGGCTGCCTGGCAGGTTACCGTACAGCTTATGCCGACCAGCATTTCACGGGCAACCTTATCGGGTCACCGGTGCTCATTTGTGGTGTGGCGGATGCCATTGCGCAGCTACTTGATAAACTCGTTCAAAATGCAATCGATTTTGCAACGCCAGGTACAGCAATTGTCATCTCCGTGGAGCCTAAAGGAAGGCGGTTAATTTTAAGCGTTGAGAATAGCGGGCCGCCGTTGTCCGGGCCAGTGATTGCGCAGCTATTCGCGTCTATAGTGACTGACCGCCAACGCTCCGTTTCACAGGATGGGCATCTGGGCTTGGGGCTTTATATGGTTAAAATCATTGTCGATTTTCATGCCGGAGAAGTCCGCGCAGTGAACCTCCCCCGTGGCACAGGCGTGCGCTTTGAAGTAGAAATTGACTCAGCCCAAATTTGAATAAACGATCATTTCGTTAAAGCACAAACGCCCCGACGTTATGAGTGTCGGGGCGTT
>JAYVYF010000307.1:0-1731 GCA_043784585.1 Burkholderiales bacterium | reverse complement strand
GCGATTATTTTTAGCTTGAGTGGGCTTATTTTCCATATCGGGTCATTAATTATTTCAGAATAGGCGCGGTTTCAAACGTGTGATAAGGCACGGGCGAGGGAAGGTTGGTCCACTCCAAAGAATCCGCCCCTTCCCACTGCTTGTCTTTCGCTTTTTCGCCAGAGCGAATGCAGCTCACTACATTCCACACGAACAGAAGCTGACTAAATCCCAATATAAACGCGCCGATCGACGAGATCATGTTCCATTCAGCAAACTGTAACGCGTAGTCAGGGATACGGCGCGGCATTCCGGCAAGACCTAAAAAATGCTGCGGAAAAAAAGTAATGTTGAATGAAATGGCTGATAACCAGAAATGCCACTTACCCAAGGTTTCGCTATACATGCGCCCGGTAAATTTAGGCAGCCAGAAATAGACGCCCGCCATCAAGCCCCAGATCGCGCCGGGAAACAGAACATAGTGGAAATGCGCAACGACATAATAAGTATTGTGCAAGGTGATATCCACCGGCACGATCGAAAGCACAAGACCGGAGAACCCGCCGAGTGTGAACATGCAAAGGAAACCTATACAAAATAGCATGGGCGTTTCAAAACTAAGCGACCCGCGCCACATGGTCGCAATCCAATTAAATATTTTCACGCCTGTGGGTACAGCGATCAACATGGTTGCATACATGAAAAACAGTTGTCCCGCTGCAGGCATACCCACCGTGAACATATGGTGGCCCCAGACGATGAACGACAACATTGCTATGGATGCAGTGGCGTACACCATCGATGCATAACCAAAAAGAGGTTTTCGTGCAAATGTGGGGATGATTTGTGAAACGATACCGAATGCCGGGAGGATCAAAATATAAACTTCTGGGTGTCCAAAAAACCAGAATATATGCATAAACATGGTGGGATCACCGCCGCCGGCCGCATTAAAAAATGATGTGCCGAAGTGTCGATCCGTCAATAACATGGTGATTGCACCCGCCAAGACCGGCATGACGGCGATCATCAAATAAGCCGTGATAAGCCAGGTCCAGCAAAACATCGGCATTTTCATCAAGGTCATGCCGGGCGCACGCATATTCAACAGCGTTGTAATAATGTTGATTGAACCCATAATTGATGAGGCACCCAAGATATGGATAGCCAAAATAGTCATGTCCAGGCCCAACCCCGCTTGAATCGAAAGCGGAGGATATAAAGTCCAGCCAGAAGCTGCCGCGCCACCCGGAACGAAAAATGAAGCAAACAGTAAAATTGCCGCCGGGATCATCAGCCAAAACGACCAATTGTTCATACGTGGGAAAGCCATATCAGCTGCCCCGATTTGCATCGGGATCAGCCAATTTGCAAACCCCGTGAACGCAGGCATGACCGCACCAAAAATCATGATCAAGGCGTGGACAGTTGTTAGCGAGTTGTAGAGTTCCGGTTGAAGTATCTGTAGCCCGGGTTGGAAAAGCTCGAGGCGCATTAGTAACGCCATGCTGCCGCCTACAAAAAACATGAACAAGGAAAACCAAAGATACATGGAGCCAATGTCTTTGTGGTTCGTCGTTGTAAATATACGGGTCCAGTTACCGGGGCCGTGATCGTGATGATCGTGGCCATCTGCATCGCTATGACCATGAGTTGGGGCAACTGCGGAATTCGTGTAAGCCATAAAATTCTCCAAATCTTGCTTTACTGTTTTCGCATCATCCCAAACCATATCGGGATGAAGAATAGAGA
>JAYVYF010000306.1:0-6627 GCA_043784585.1 Burkholderiales bacterium | reverse complement strand
GTTCGGGGCGGTGTTGCTGGCCATACCCGCCCCACAAGCGGCGTCGTTGTTAAGCCAGATTGCACCGCCGTTCGCCGCGATTGCGGCAAACACCAAAATGCGCGGCAGCTGGACCCTGATGCTGCAATTTGCGGCTGCTGTTTCGCTGCCATTTGATGCCGCGTTTGTCGATAACAAGGTTCTGGGATGGATCGCCCGCGATAGCAGCAAACCGGGCAGAATCGGGCTTGAAAGCTGGGTGCTGCAGGCAACCCCTCAATGGAGCGAGGCGCATATTGAAGACGACGCCAGCAGCGTGGCGGCGGCCTTGCTTGCGGCTTTCACCCAACTCGGTGGTCCCGACCCGCAAACATGGACTGCCCACCGCTGGCGCTATGCTGATACTGAATCGTCGCCGCAGACAGGCTATGCATGGGATGCAGAAATAGGTATCGGGATGTGTGGTGATTGGCTCAACGGCGGCAAAGTAGAAGGTGCCTGGCTCAGCGGACAGCAATTGGCGCGGCAGGTGTTGACGTCAATTTAGCGATCGCGCCGTGAGCACTTGAGAACCTTGGGAATCATCAAAAATGATCGCTCTGGTCTTTCTGGTTGATCGCGTGAAGCTCAATTTTTCGTTGACTTGTTTGAAGTGATCGACATTAATCATGAGCAATGTGCTGGGATGCCCGGCACCAGCACGCGAAAGCGCAGCAGACATCCATTGTTCAAGCGCGCGCCTCGTAATCAGGGAATGCTGCTGCGATGTCGCGTGTTTTTTACGCGCCTCCAGCGCAGCACCTAAATTGCCCCGCGCTTCGTACGCCTCTGACTGGCCAATATGGTGTCGCGTTGTTCGCGCTTAGAGCCGGCCACCAAATAAATTCAGGCCTCGTCAGAAGCCGCGCGAGCTTCCGGGTAACATGTAAGCGCACCGAAAGCGACCCAATTTCGTTACACGTAATCGCAATATTGGCGCGTATTTTATGCGCCTGCTAACGGTGTAAACCCTCGCCCAGTGTCACCAGCGCGCCTTCGCAATCTTCGGCATGGGCTTCGTTAGCCAGTTGATCCCACCTGGGCAGTGGCGCAAAGCACCCGCTGCACTGTGCCTCAACTACCTTCAGCACGGCGCGAATAGGCATTGAGAAGCAAATTGCGCGCAGACCATCAAAGGTGTTGCCGAGCTGCTTGAACACGCTAACGCTGCGTTCGAGATGCATAGACGGGCATGTGTAGCCTGATATGTCTTGAAAACCTAGTATTTGTTGGTGTCTGTACTTAAAATTAGACGTAAGCCGCCACCATCACCCGCTTCCCGTATTTAAGCTGCTCGTAGCCGTCGTCCGGCACGAGCAGTAGTTCTGCCCGCGTAAATCCGACTGCATGCAAAATCCACAGCAGACCTTCAACGCTCGGTGCGAGGCAAATTCCAGTCACGCTCGCTTCTGGCGCGTGAACTTCCTCCATCTCGTCGATGATGCCAAACACGCCTTTCAGCGGGCGCACGAAACGGTAGCTGCCCCAATCCACCGGGCCACCCATATTCGGCACAACTTGGGTTTCAATCACGCACACGCGCTTGGTCAGGGCGCGCGCCACACGTAATGCGCCAATCGGGTTTTCGAGGTGGTAGAGCAGGCCGAGTTGCAGCACCAGATCACGCGGTGTTTCGGTTTTTGCCAGATCAAATACATCACCCACTGCGGCGGAGATATTGCCCAATTCCATTGCTTTTGAAATCAACAGGGTATCGGCGACATGCTCCGCGCGCGCATCGACCGCGCGCACATGCTGGAAGCCGAGTTTGGCGAGCTGTGTGGAGAAATAGCCCTGATGGCAGGCGATATCGAGCACATCCGCTTGCTCGATTTCAGCGGCACTTTTAAATTCTCGTTTGACCAATGCGTTTAACATCTGCCAGCGAGTTGCATGAATGCTGGTGATGTCGCTGGGCACATAAGTCGACAAAATCGTGCCGTCATTCAGTTGGAACGGATAAAACCATTTTTTTTGCAACAATTCAGCCTGGTTGTGCACGCGATAGCCTTTGAGATCGTTGAATTAAGTTGCGCCAAAAATGCCATTGGCTAACCGGATGCGCCATTTTAACGTGCATGGTACCTTTAGGGCGCCGGTTGGCGATTAACCTGCCTGATAACCTGCTTGGCACAGACTTGTCTTTTAGTTGCCGTGCATTTGCCATTTTCAACCCGCTATTGAGAGGAACGAAATATGTTCCAGATTTTACGAATGTACCCGGTTCATTGCCTCGCACGCCGAGGCTTGTCTGCCATTAGTGTCATCATCATCATGGTGTTTTTATCGTCACTCACCTTGCCTGCGCACGCGGCCAGCTATCAGGATATCTGGTACACCCCGGGCGAGGAGGGTTGGGGGCTCAACATCACGCAGCAAGGCGATATTTTATTCGCGTCCTGGTTCGTGCAGGGGCAGGATCAAGCGCCCATGTGGTTTAGCGCGGCGCTAAGTAAAACCAGCACCAATACCAGCCCGGTCACGTATAGCGGCCCGCTCAATGTTACGCGCGCGGCATGGTTTGGAGCCGCGTGGAATCCGGCGGCAGTATCAACGAATCCAACCGGCACGGCTACTTTCACATTCAATGATAAAAAATCACTGCGGCTGGTGTATTCATCCGCGGGCATCACGGTCAGTAAAACGCTTACACGCTTCACCTACGCTGGGCAAAATGTCTCGGGCGATTTCTATGGTGCAGAACTTGGCACGCCCACTAATTGCACCAATAACGGCAAGTATTTTGCGTTCTCGTTGTTCTCGGTCGCGGCCAGTTTTGCGTCCAACTCAAACGGTGGCGCGATTAAAATTATTCAAGAAACGGGTGGCTCGACAGGCTCAACAAGCTGTACTCTTTCGGGCAGTTTCATCCAATACGGCACTAGCCTCGAAGCGAGCGGTAATTACACCTGCACCACCGGCACGACCGGCACTTGGCGAGCGACTGATGGGCAATTTAGTGATGAAGCGTTCTCAATGAAAGTGGTTGCCAATTCAGGAAGCTGCCAGATCGATGCCACTTATTCCGGGTCGCGCAACTGACTTACTTTTAGAAATCAAATTTGTGTAATAGATTCCGATATCGATAATTTATTGCACTACCGTCGCGCGCATTTCTCGACTATCCGCGCGGCAATGATCACCAACCGCGCGGAGTGTGTAGTTCCCGGCCGCGCTGGGCCGCCATGCAAAACCTGCCCCGGCATTGGCGCGACCAATAAACGTCTGATCTGCAAACCAGAAAACCTCGCAGGTATCGGCATCAGTGGTGGCGCGCAGATTCACGCTCTCATCCACTGCTGCGTTTGCATCATTTGTGTGTTGAAATTCGCGCAAGGCATACGTTACCCCACGCAATGGCGAGGTAATTTTTGGCGGGCTTCCCGTCCCCTCAACCTCGCGACATTGCGGCATAAGCGCAGGCGGTGTGCGGCGCGGCAAACCCGCATCGCGAAACAGTCGTTGCATATCGCTTGACTAATATTCGTAGCATGCGCATGCCACCCGTCGGCGCATCGGTCGACGCAGAATATTTAATCGGTTTTAGTTCGCCCCGATTTGCCAGTGGCGCATATAAGGTAAGCAACTCTTCCATCGTCACTTCGCACCACCCAGCACTAGGGCCTGGCCGTAATGTGCCTCTAGCTTCATGCGCGAGACGCCCGCTGATTTAAGAAAATCGTAAAGCGATGGTCCGGGAAACTTTGACGCGACCTGCATGGCCGGAATATTGCGGCTTTTTATCAGCACATCGTGTGCCGTAATCGGCCCTACGAATTGCCCACTGAAATTCTCCGGGCTGAACGGTCCAAAACTCGACTGCAAATCGCGCAACACCGCTGCCGGATGCAGCACATCCTGATCAATGTCCAAGGCGTACACAAACGGTTTCAAGGTGGAGCCGGGCGAACGTTTAGCCCGCGTGCCATTTACCTGACCGTCAATATCCGCATAAAAAAATCGATTGAGTCTAGTACCACCAGCCGCCCGCCATTGTCTCCAGTAGCGCTACGGTAACCGTCCCCGCGATCGCACTTTGCCTTGGCCTAGCGCCTACCTAGCCCGTCGCCTGTTTAAATCCCCACCCAGCCAAGCGAGCCAAGGCGGTGATTGCCACGCTATTGAGCCAAATAGTCTGGACAGGAACCAGCTGATGGCGCGGTCAACAAAACGGCACGCAGCAAGGATGAAGTCGAATACCGCCTGAAGCGATTTCATGTTTATTTTCCCCAAGCTTGCCCAAATCTAGGCCAAGCGAAACATGGCCGGCGCCGCATGCCAGCTCACACCATAACTTTAGCGGAAAGGATAGGCAAAAGCGGGGCATAAATGTGGCGGAATTGTGGTGGATGGCAGCGGCGTCTTCCCGCTAGATGCCGATTTCGATAATTTGTATGGTTAACGGCCAACATTAAAAAAGCGGGCTTGCTTAACCAAATCGCAATTGCTTCACATGCGGCGGCGTGTCAGCATGACGCGGTGTGAAGGTTGCAATTGACGCTTCATTGTAAAACTGGCAGAACGACAGAACTAATTTCGATACGACTTCAGCCGTTCGAGTTTTGCTGCGTACAAAGCATGTTCTTTGGGGGTCGCGCTGTTTTGTTTCGCCAGCGCCAGATGCTTTTGCGCTTCACTGATTTCACCTAAACCAAAATATGCTGACGCGAGCCAAAAATGAAGTTCAGATTGATTTTCAGACCGCGCGACTTCACGCGCAAACAAGTCTCGCGCCACTTTAAAGTTTCCATCGCGCATCGCGATCTGGCCCAAATTAAAGAAGTGAAACGGTGGATACGGCTGCTTCTCCGCCACTTTGAGTGTCAGTGCTTTTGATTCCATCGCGCGGCCTTGGTCGCTAAACACGATGGCAAGATTCGACATAACCTGCAAATTGTCCGGCTCGCGAGCAAGTGCATAGTTAAGCACCGATTCGGCCTCAGCGAGATTATTATGATGACGGTAAATGACCGCAAGAGTGTTGTATGAAATCAGTAAATTGCTGTCCTGTAGAACCGCTTCACGCGCCCACCAATAGGCGTTGTTTACGTTGCCCGCCACCAATGATTCTGCGGCACGATTATTCATGTACATCGCGATAATCGTGTCCTCGCCAACAATCCAGGCGTGTTGTCGGACGTTTTCGCGCAGCGGGTAAAAATCAATCGTCAACAGATTGCCGTCACCAAACCGAAATTGCCCGTCATACTGCCTTTTTCCGAGCGTCAGATTGACATGTCCGCTCGAAAAATAAATACCGCCGCTACGGCTCCAATCCTGCTCGGCAAACACGCGCTGAAAGCTAATGTTGAGGCCCATTTCCTTGGCCAGCGCGGCCGTCATGATGGCAAGCGACAGACAATTTCCTGCACGTGCAGCGAACGCTTCCTGAGCATTACGGGTGCGGACCGAATCGTATTCCAGCTTTAACTGACCCTTGCTGTAAAGCGCATTAAAAAGGCCCTGCTGACGTCCTTTCTCCCGAAGCTGATCGGCAATATCGTTGGCAAGATAGCGGCGCATTTCGTCGCTGACCGCAAACACATCATCACGGTGAATTCGTTCCGTCGGCGGCGAAAATAAATGATCGTGAAACAGCGTCGAGGCGTCTGGATTGGACTCAACAGTCGCGCACCCCGACAAAAGGAGGGCCACCAACAACGAAGCCGATGATGAGACTGCAGTAGCCCAGCTTACGGCAAGAGCGGTTTTCATTTCGCGTCTCCTCAACAGGGGGGGGGTGTCAAATGCGCGTGGGGTCAGCCTGTTTTGGTCGCCAGCGCGGGTGCGATTACCTTCAAGTCTTTTAAAGCCATTACATGCTCTGAAGTATCTGCCTGCAGTCAGGCGACGTCAACGCAAACGCAGGTCAGCGTGGTCTCAAACTGGTCAAGCGCTTGTTTGAAACCTCACTTGACGCGGGCCTTGCGCAAACTAGCGCGCCTTTAGCAAGCGCGAAGGCAGCAATAAAATCGCCCTCAACAATTCAAACGCGCCCTCAACGGCAATCCCGACCAGCCGGAAAGGTAGCGACAGCAACCATATCAACGGATAGAGCATGAGTGCCAGCAACGCCAGCGGCCAGCACAGTACGAAAAGAATCAGAAAGAGGAGAATTATCATTTGAGGCCTTTCATCGTGAGTCCAGATTTGCTTGGTGAAATGAAACATTGAACATCGTCTTGAACGGTGATTACTCCTGTTCGCGCGGCACAAATAGTCGATAAATAAGCATTGGCTCGGCAAACAACCCAGACTGCGATGTTTCTCCAGGGCGCTCCAGATATTGAGTAGTTGTGCTCAATGGTGAGGATGCACCCAATGCAAATCATTGTCGCGAGATGCCCGACGAAATGCGGGGTAAGACGGCCAGGATGCAGAAACCGTGCCAAACATAGCACCGCTATTGGCGGGGCGTCTGGGCCAAAAAGCACCCAAACGCTTCGCTGAATGGATACTTTGTAGTTAGAGGCGTGAAAACCACATAAACTTGGTCGCAAAAAGAATGCCGGCAGACATCGCAAGGGTCAACACAAAAAGTCCCGCCGCCATCACCATCTGATCGAACGTGTTGCCTTTGCGCTTGGCGTAAAAATAAATTTCCAAAAT
>JAYVYF010000305.1:0-14145 GCA_043784585.1 Burkholderiales bacterium | reverse complement strand
CACCCGGCACTTCGCCGATCCGTTTTTCTACTTCGTACACGCTCAACACTGACAGCATGGCATGCACTTCAATAACGCTCGTTCTCATCGTGTGCTCTGCGTCGGCTTCATGTCAATAGTCTGTGCCCGTGCTATGAGGCCGTCCGGGGCAGTTATTGTCCCATTCAAAGTGGATGGATCAAGCACCATATTCACTGGCTGTCGAGGTGGCGCGGATTGCGTAGAGCTTGGGGCATGATTGCGCAACACACTCGTCACCTCAACTCTTTTCCGGCATTGCTTTGTCTTTTGGGTCTGCGCCTGCAGAAGCAGTAGGCGCGCCGACTGGCTCGGCCGGAGAAGGATCCGGCGCCGTCGAAGTCGTTGCCTTGTCTGGTGGCTTACTATCCGCGGCGGCAGGTGCAACCGCGGACGTTATCGGCACTGCCGGTGCGCGAGTTGTAGGCATTGTGTCCATTGCTCCGTAGCCTTCGTGCCCATCTCTGCCGGAAGCGGCGGCGGGCGCATCCCGCTCGAACCCACGCTGGCGCACCATCGATTTTATATCGGCAACATCAAGTCGGGTTTCGTCGTAGCGCACGGTAGCGCTTCCGGCAGCGAAGTTTACGGTCACGCTTTCAACGCCAGGCACCTCGCCAATTCGGGTCTCTACTTCATCGACGCTGAATATCGACAGCATGTCGTGCACTTCAATTGCGCTGGTTTTCATGGCTGTTCCTTTGACAGAGGGTTGACACGTTTTGTAGCCGAGGTGGCTGATTAACGCTTCGATCTGACTGGGCGCCGCAAGCGGGCGCGCGTCACGCAGATTGCAGCTCTCTACAAGCGGCCATCGGGATCAATCAGACTAAGTGTTGCCATGTTGCGGGCCTGTATCCCGATCCAGCAGCGACTTTCGTCCTTCATACTCGGCGGGAGTGATCTCGCCGCCGGCTAAGCGCCTATGCAGCAACTCGTACGGCGTATCGCGCACCGTTTCGGGGGAGCGGTTCTGCCGGTTCGCGGCGCGCCCCCAACCGCCGAACAAAAAAACCCCTAATACTGCCAGCCAGAACAACCACCACAGCCCGTGCATGCCACCCATCATGTAACTACCGTCGTATCCCATGTGTGTCTCCTTAGTGTTTCGCGGTATTGCCGGACGTTGGCGTCAACGCTGAGCGGACGCGTTCCAATCGACCGCGAACTTCGTCGGCGACCTTCGCCACCTCGGGGTCGTCGGTAAGCTGCATGACCGCCACCGGATCCATGAAGCCTACGGTGATGTTTGTATCCTTGTCTTCACGCACGATCACATTGCATGGCAACAACAAGCCAATATCAGGCTGGGCCGTCAAGGCGCGGTGCGCAAGTAACGGGTTGCATGCGCCAAGAATGCGATAGGGCGACACTTCGACGCCTAGCTTCGCCCTCATCGTTGCCTGTACGTCGATGTCGGTCAGTACGCCAAAGCCTTCGGCCTTAAGCGCTTCGATCACACGGGCCACGGCATCGGCGAATGCGGTCTTGCCCAACGTACAGTAAAAGCCATAAGCCGCGCCAGATGTAGTGGGCAAAAGGATGCTGGTGGGGGTGGTCATGAAGCGCTCCATATTTGGCAGGAATTGAAAAAGTCCTGAATTGCTCCCTACAGGAGCGCAGCTCAGGAGGCATTGGTGGATGAACGCAAAGTGGAATTAACTTAAGTTATATCGTACGTGGACCTGATTTTGAGATCTGTTCGGCAGCACACATATCCGAGTGTGTCTGCGTCCGAAAGTAGTGCTCATGTGGCAGCTCAGCTCACCGTGTTCATCGGCGCCCCAATACGTTGACGATGGCTGAAATTGTGGTTCATCGTGGTTGGCCGTGTGTCGCATTGAAATGCAGCATAGCGTCGCGCGCCATGCGGTTGGCACGCCACCTGGCGTATAACTTGCCAAGCAGTCGGCCAAGCAGGTGGAATGCACCTTTACGTGGCAACGAATAGTCGATAGAGACGCAAAGGTGCGATCCGCCTTTTTGCCGGGAAGTAAGAACAAAGCCCATGGCATAAGGGCCAACGACGAGCAGGCGCGGCGAACCGACGGTTTCCCACGTCTTGGCACGGGGCGGGTCGTACTTGGTTACGACCTCTTCGACTTCGAGAGCTAAACCCAGAATCCTGCCGCTGAGGGTAATCCTAAAGCCAAGCGCGCGACCTTGCTTCTGGTTTATGCCAATGGTCATAGTAAAACCAGCCATCTGCCACGAGGGTTCGGTCATATGGGCTGACAGCCGACGATGGTCGTCGAGAAAATCAAAAACTTCCACAGGTGGCGCGTCGACTTCAACTTGTATCTCAAAGTGGTGCGGGTGCAATGCTTGATTGTTCACGGGGTCTGGCTCGCGAAGATAGGCTCGACACGCTGCAGATCAATCGCCCTCAGGTATTGACGCGGAAATTCACCATCATTCCGGCGTCTTCGTGTTCCAGATTGTGGCAATGGAACACGTAGGTCTGGTCGCCAGGAAAAGCGTGGCCAAAATCGATCGCAATCTTGACGGTTTCGCCGGGCCAAACCAGCACCGTGTCTTTCCAGCCCAGGTCGCTCACCGTGCGTCCACGACCGAAGCGCGCGTCTGGGATTACTTGGCGCGGACTGTTTAGCCGTTCCACGACCTGGAACGAAAAGCCGTGAATGTGCATCGGGTGCGGCATGCTGAGCGTCGGGTTGCTGATGCTCCATATTTCAACGGCGCCGCGCTTCACCGCGAAGGAAATTTCGTCCAAGCGGAAGGTTCGTCCGTTGATCAGGAAACGCATCTGCCCCATCGAAAGTTCGATCTTGCGCTCGGGCGCGCCTTCAGTGGGGATGGAGCGAATGTCGGAAAGTTTTGCGGGCAGTGGTGTCGCAAGACGCTCCCCTGGCTTCACTGACAGTTTAAGGATGTTGAATTCCACACCGAGCGGCAGGCGCGATGAACTCATACCGCCCATACCGCCCATCATTCCTTCCATATTTCCAGCGGAGCCTTCGTTTTCCATGGGGTCAAACGCCAGACTCCTCAGAAAAATATCTTCGCCGGGCTCCGCCTGCCCCATGTCGAACAGCACGTCCAGCCGCTCGCCGGGCGCAAGATATGCCTCAGCGACTGTTTGCGGCTGGTCGAGCAGACCACCGTCGGTGCCGATAACTGCAAAGTTCAGCGGCGTTGCGCCCTTGACGAAGGCGAGGCGGTAAATGCGCGCGTTGGAGCCGTTGAGCAACCGGAAGCGGTAGACGCGCGGCGTGACGGACAAATAAGCATTGGGCGTTAGGTTGGCGAGAATGACATCCCCCAGCCAGCCCATCATGGACTCATGCATATTTGGCTGGTAGCGTAATCTTCCGGCTGCACCGAACTGTTTGTCCTGAATAACAAGTGGCACATCGGTTTCCCCGAGCCGCAGGTCAAGCGCCTTGCTCAGCCTGCGCTGGTCTTCGTCATCGACCAAGAAAAAGCTCGCAAGGCCGTTGTAGGCCTGCTTAGCCGTCAATTCATGTGCATGGGTGTGGTACCAGTAGGTGCCTCCTCGATTGCGCACGGTGAAGTCATAGTCGTAGCGGCCACCGGGGCCGATTGTGCTGGCTGGGTGGCCGTCCATGGCAGCGGGTGTGTGAAGGCCGTGCCAGTGGATGATGGTCGGCTCTGGCAACGTATTGTGCAACGTGGCCTGAAAGCGGTTGCCGCTTTCCAGTCTGAAAATAGGATTCTGGTAGTCCTTGCCCGCTTGCTCTGTCTGGTACAAAAGGAACGGCGATACCTGGCCTTTGAGAATCGGAAAACTCGCAGCAGTGGCACGGATTTGCAGCGGCCCACTGACGTCCATGACACCGAAAGGCCCGCTATCTCCTGGGATGAACAGTTTTTGCTGGAAGTTTTCTACCCTGATTGGATCGAACGGGTAAGGGCTGATGGGTGCCGTACCCGCCACATTTAATCGATGCCCGCCAAAGTACGTCCAAGCGGCACCTCCGGCACCGACCAACGCAACCGCGCCCGAGATCTGAAAAAAATTTCGTCTGCTGATCATGGCTATACCTCTAAAGTGAAGCTGGGAATGAAAAAAGGGAAGGGAAGGGGAACGTGAAATGGGAAGTGAATGGAAAGGTTACTTCCGTTGCGCAAGTCGCCGTGTTTTTACCGGAATGATGAAGGCGCGCCAGTTGTAGCGGCTATTGCTGATTTTCGCATTCTGACCAGCCGGTCAGACCTCCAACTCGCGGGGTCAATCGGATGGGTCGCAAAAGGAGCAACGTGGGGAAACAAGTTCCGATGCTCAGCAGGTGCAGCAGGATCGACCGCGTCAAATTTGCTTATATCCAGCTTGCGTTGGTTGGTGTGCACTTCAATTGCGCTAGTCCTCATGGCCGTTGTTAAATAAGTGAATTAAGCGCGCCAGCCGTTTGGCGTCGATGCCATCAAGCATGAACTCGAACACCATGTTCCCGCTGCAGTGGACAAGCTTGGCTTTCGTGCTGGCGTGGTGCATATTTGCCGATCAATCACGGCATGTAAATTCCTGACACGGGTACAAGGTACGGATTCCAAGGGCAAGTTCATTTGGCGCTTGTCCCATCGACCCATCGACATATCACGTCAATCGCGAGGGGGATGTTGCCGACCTGGCAATGTGCCTGTCCCTGCTCTTGCCGGGTGAACGCGCGCGCCGTCAGCGAGCGAACGTGAGTCAGAGTTTGCGCTTGTGTCCCTAGCTGATCGAGTGGCACGCAGTGGTCCCGCGCCCCTCCGAGCCGGAGCACGTCCTGCGTAACGCGGCTCGATATGTCGTCCGTACGGCAGGCGCGCGCTGTCTGAAAGGCTTCGTGGGGCGTCTTGACACCGAAGACGCGCATTGCCTGCTGGAGACCCCACTCAATGACGGCGCGTTGGGTGCTCGCAATGTTCATCAAGGCGTCCATCAGTGGGCCCGCGCTCCGACAAGGGGACGCTCCGCGGCCTCCCCTAGCCTGACGAATTCATCTTGCCACACGCTATAGCCCACTAGGTGCGGAAGGATAGGTTCGACATCGCGCAACCATGCTTCAACGCCATACGCGAGCCAGCGATTGAGCTCATGCTGGTGTTGGGGTGCAGGTCGAGCCAGCCCACGTGCAGCTGAGGCCGCGCGGAGGGCATCATGAGTCATTCCTCTCAATCCAGTAAAGAGCCAGCGCCAGCGCCCAAGGAATAACGAAGGACAGAATCAACCACCTGAAGTCCGATGCGATCATCAAATTCACAGCTGCCATCAACCCGATAGAGGTCAGGCCAGAAACCGCAACGACGCCCGCTGCGCCGCGAACCCGGACACGAAAGGAAGTAAGCGCCACGTAGAACGTCAACAGGCCGGTCGCGAACATTTGACCACCCATGACCCAGAACACGCGGCGCAGCCAGATCAACAAACCGGGCACACTCGTCTGAACCTGCGCCATCGATGTCCCCATGAAGCGCGGGTCCTCCGGCAGCAAAGGCGGCCGTAGCAGTACGAAGTACAGTCCAAGGATCATGAGGATCGACCCGCCAAGCGCTAGAACTGTTGCTGAGTAAGGTCGAACTCGCATTGGTACTTTCTGTGGTGTCGGTTCCGGATCCAAGGTGCCCTTAATATGCTTAGTGCGATACCGCCCGGGCCTGTGCCAGCGCAGCAGCTTAAAAAGGCAAAGCGCAGGCGAATCCGGGCCAATGAGTTCAAGGTGTGTTCCTCAGGAAGTGCCGGAATGGAAGCGGCGCGCAAAGAAGTTATAAACCGGCACGTAAACCAGCCCGGCGTAGGCGCCGTAGAGAAAGCTTTCGACAAGCCCGATCAGGAAACCTGGCAGCGTGAGCCACTTGAAGCCGGGCAACAGTTGCTCGAGGAGGGCACGCGAATGCAGGGAATCAGGTGTGAATAGCCCGAAGACCACGCAGACAACAAACGAGATCATTGTCGTGGTGGCGAGTGCCCAAGAAACTACCTTGATGTTCAGCATGACCTATTCCTGATACTGGTGCTGGCCGCCGGCAGCGGGCGGTGCCGCAGGACCGACACCGACAGCCTTTGGAGCCTTCGCATCAGTCGCGCAGCCGCGGTCAGTTTGGTCCGAGACATCGCCTGTGTGTCCTCCATGTCCACCGGGCCCGAACAGGTGCATTGCCACGAAGGCGATTCCGAAAAGCACCCAGATCCAGTTTTGTGCCAGCCATGTCATGTTTGGCTCCTTCGTATGTAAATTGGCTGGTACTCTAGTCTTCCTGTCGCGTCGAAGTTTTTGTCCAGAATGACGAGCGGCACATCGGTTTCTCCGCGATTGTGCACAGTGGCGCTGCAGGCAGCGAGGTTTACATTCACGCTTTCAACGCCAGACACCGCGCCAATTCGGGTCTCTACTTCATTGACGCTGAATACCGACAGCATGTCGTGCACTTCAATTGCGCTGGTCTCCACGGATGGTCCTTGCTAGGTTATTTCAACGCGCGAGCCGTTTGCCTGTGATGCAATCTGGCGTGAACTCGAACACGATGTGTTGATCAGGTTGCACGAGCTTGGTTTTCTTTCCTTCGTAGTGCAACCTCGAGAGGGCATCGCGAATCAGATTGAGCCGTGCAAGGCGTTTGTTGTCCGCTTTGACGATCCGCCACGGCGCAATCGCTGTATCAGTTCGCGTAAGCATCTCGTCGCGCGCTTCGGAATACGCTTTCCAGCGCTTGACTGCAGCCGCGTCAATCGGGCTGCTTTTCCATTGGGTGAGTGGATCGCGCTTGCGTTCCGCCAAGCGGCGGATCTGCTCGTCCTTGCTGATGTCCAAATAATATTTTAGGAGCTTGATGCCCGAGTTGACCAGCATCTCCTCGAATTTCGGCACCGCCTGCAGGAACTCTTCATGCTCTTCCTTCGAGCAAAAGCCCATCACATGCTCAACACCTGCACGGTTGTACCAACTGCGGTTGAAGAGAGTGAACTCTTTGGCGACTGGTAGTTGGGCCACATAACGCTGAAAGTACCAGCCACTGCGATCCCGATCACTTGGCATGCCGAGAGCCACAACGCGGGTTTCGCGCGGGCTCAGGTGTTCTACGATGCGTTTGATACTGCCATCCTTGCCCGCTGCATCGCGGCCTTCCAGCAACACCAGAATCCTATCCCCACAGCCAATAAAGTGTCGTTGTAATTTAACCAACTCGACTTGCAGGGCGCGAAGCTGCGTCTTGTAATGTTCGGGTGAGATTAAGGTATTTTCTTGATCGTTGTTTCCTAAATGCACGCTGGACGAAGCCTCACTGCGATCCGGTAAAGCCTTGCCGCGCTTGTCTTGGTACTTGTTTTTATGCTTGTCGTTGCTCATGACACGGCCTCCTGACTGGCTCCTGCGGAGCGAAGCTTTGCTGCATAGCCGAGTTTGATGATCGCCGATTCGATCACCCCAGCGTTGATGCGGGCCGGGTCGGACTGCACGATTGCCGTGCCGGGAAGGGTCACCTCGGCATGACTTACGCCCTCCAAGTTGATGAGCGCGCGCTGCACGCTACTTGTGCAGCCGCCGCAGCTCATGCCGTGAACATCAAAGGTAAGGGTTTGCATGGTGAACTTTCGTAAGTTTAAAAATCTGTCACAAATCGAGTTTCGGCGCGGAGTCGTCTTTCGTCTGTACGGTGGCGCACCGTGTGATTAAGAAACGGCGAGCAACCGACAGACGCTGATACGTGAGGTGCGTTCCGTGTCACGCAGCTCGTCGCTCGATACTTTTACCTTTTCGTCCCGGCTTTATGCAACCGCCGCGCGATACGGGTATGTGCGCTGCCGTACGGAAAAAACCAGCTAGACAAAGTAATTTGTGGTTGTTACTTAATCATTCAGGAGAACAAAAATGTACGCAGAAATAAAGCTTCAGGCCGTAACATCGCGTGATCGCAGAATGGGCCCTGCAATTATTGCCACCACAGCAATTTTGAGCTCGCTATTTTTCGGGAACGCTTACGCGGCTGATAAAACCGAGGGTATGCCGATGGGCTCGATGGAGATGCACAAATCGATGATGGGCGGAATGAAGGGAATGGAATCGATGAAACCATCCGGCGACACCGATCACGATTTTGCGATGATGATGAAAATGCATCACCAAAACGCTTTGGATATGGCTAAATTGGAGCTTAAAAATGGGAAAGATGCCACGCTACGCAGCATGGCAAATGCAATCATCCAATCTCAGACAAAGGAAATCGCCGAGTTCGACCAGTGGCTTGCAAACCATCCGAAACCGATGGCCTCCTCGATGATGAAACCGAAATAAGTGTGTCGCCTCGAATCAGTATCGGAAGGCGAGCTGGGCGGTAGCATCATGCCCGACCTCGCTTGCGTTTCCAGAGCCGAGGGTATCCGGTTGATGCTTGCCCGTTGTCCAGGCTTCTGCGCCAAGCTGGTAGCGGTTAAGCTAATTGATAGATAGTAAGCGACGGTCGGTTCAGATATATCTAATTCGGTTTTTCATTTTGTCTGGCGCGACCTTCCAATCGTGCTGAGAATTTTCGGCTTTGAGGAAATTCTGACTACAACCTTTCACTGGTCAACTGGTTGTCTAATCGCAGTCTGTTCGATTGTCTGTGCAGGCGCAACGGTGATGAGGGCATGGACCAAGTCAACGTGTCTTGACTGAGACTTAACTCGGTAACCAAATAAAGTCTGGGACAAAATACTCGAAAGTCGTATAAAAATTTGAGGTCAGTGCTGGCGACACCCCGGTTAAATTGTAAGTGGGACCAAAGCCTACACGTGATGCGTTAACGGGCTCACCATCGAGCACTTGCCTTTTGGGTTTAGCGCATAGTTCGCACTATATTTATTATTCAGGCGCTCAAGTCTGTGGAGATTCATCATGAACGTACGCGAGATTGAAAATTCCGGCAGTAAAGACTTAACATTAGATCCTGCGACCGAGTCTCCTCGGGACGTCAAAAACGTGGCTAACTCCTGCTGCGGCTCGGCTGTAAAAAATGTCGGGCAGCCAGCAGAAAAAGCGGACGCGGACACTAAAATGTCACGCTGCCCACCTACTGATTTGAGCAATGAATCGCCGACTACCGCTTCCATTAATGTGCCGATGAACGCATGCTGCGATACGACTCCGGACAAACCCGCGCCAGTCGTTACGGACAAACCGGAAGTTGTGGATAAACCGCATATCGATCCCGTCTGCGGCATGAAGGCAGCCACTAACCCTGAAAAATCTGCCACCCACGACGGCACGACCTACTATTTTTGCAGCATGCGATGTGTGGATAAATTTAATCACGATCCAGAGCGTTATTTACATGCTGACCAATATGCAAAGTCGGCGCCAGTAAACGTTGAAGGGACTATTTTCACGTGTCCCATGCATCCCGAAATTCGCCAGGATCATCCGGGCACCTGCCCCAAATGCGGCATGGCCCTGGAGCCCGAAATGCCCAGCCTGGATGAGGGGGAAAATCATGAGCTCACCGATTTTCGTCGGCGCTTTTGGTGGACACTGCCGTTTACGGTGGTTGTTTTTTCACTTGCGATGCTCGGCCATCAATTGGTGCTGTTTGATAGTTTGACGAAGAATCAAAACTGGGTCGAATTTATTCTGGCAACACCCGTGGTGTTGTGGGCGGGGTATCCATTCTTTGCGCGGTGCGTGCATTCGTTTATCAATCGCAGCCCTAATATGTTTACGCTTATTGGCTTGGGCACCGGGGCAGCATTTATTTATAGCGTGGTCGCCACTATTGCACCCGGCTTATTCCCCGCCTCATTTTCAATGAACGGCAGGGTGAGTGTTTATTTTGAAGCGGCGGCAGTTATTATTTCGCTTACATTGCTGGGCCAAATACTAGAATTAAAAGCGCGCTCTCAGACTTCAGCCGCAATTAAATCATTGCTCAGACTTGCGCCCAAAACTGCGCGGCGAATCAACTCCGATGGCACTGAGGAAGATGTGCCTTTGGTCAATGTGCATATTGGTGACAGTCTGCGGGTGCGGCCTGGAGAAAAAGTTCCCGTTGATGGTGTCGTCATTGAAGGCAGTTCGGCGGTGGATGAGTCTATGCTCACCGGTGAGCCGATACCCGTAACGAAAAGAGAAGGTGACAAGCTGATTGGCGCCACGCTCAATAGCAATGGCAGTCTGGTGATGCGTGCTGACAAAGTCGGCAGCGCCACGATGCTCGCGCAAATTGTACAAATGGTCGCACTTGCGCAACGCTCGAAAGCACCCATGCAGCGGATGGCCGATACGGTGTCAGGCTATTTTGTTGTCACGGTCGTGAGTTCGGCAATCTTGACGTTTTTGGGCTGGGGATTTTTTGGACCTGAGCCCAGCTGGGTGTTTGGTTTAATCAATGCTGTCGCGGTGCTTATCATTGCTTGCCCTTGCGCGCTGGGATTGGCGACACCGATGTCGATTATGGTGGCGACGGGAAAGGCGGCGACCCAAGGAATTTTGTTTCGAGATGCTGCCGCGATTGAAAATTTCCGCAAAATTGACACCTTAATTGTCGATAAAACCGGCACCTTAACGCAAGGTAAGCCGGTGTTTGAGCAGGCCATTCCCGTGCAGGGATATTCGGCTGAAACCGTGTTGCAGCTAAGTGCCAGCCTAGATCAAGGTAGCGAGCATCCGTTGGCCGATGCCATCGTTGCTGCGGCGCGCGCGCAAAAACTCGCACTGGACAAACCCGAAAAGTTTGAATCGAGCGCTGGGATCGGCGTTCATGGCACGATTAACGGCAAAAAATATGCGCTGGGCAACACTGCGTTGATGATGCAAGAAAACGTAAACATTAACGAACTGGCGATCAAAGCCGATGCGCTGCGCAACACTGGTGCAAGCGTCATGTATTTGGCTGAAGATGGCCTGTTGGCGGGCATCTTGGCAGTGTCTGACCCGATTAAAGCAACCACGCCGGAAGCATTGGCGGGGCTCAAGGCGGCAGGGATTCGCGTCATAATGGCGACCGGTGATGGCCTCAAAACAGCACAGGCGGTTGCCGCGAAATTGGGTATTGCAGAATTCTACGGCGAAGTAAAACCAGCGGACAAACTAGCACTCGTGGAGCGATTGCAAGGGGAGGGCCGCATCGTGGCAATGGCGGGTGACGGCATTAATGATGCGCCCGCCTTGGCCAAAGCCGATATTGGCGTGGCAATGGGTACAGGAACTGACGTGGCGATGAATAGCGCGCAGGTGACTTTGGTAAAAGGCGATTTGAACGGTATCGCCCGCGCTCGCGAATTGTCCGTTGCGACGATTCGTAATATGAAACAAAATCTCGCCTTCGCGTTTTTTTATAATTCGTTGGGGGTCCCGCTAGCGGCGGGATTGTTGTATCCGGTCACGGGTTGGCTGCTATCTCCAATGATCGCGGCGCTCGCGATGAGCCTAAGCTCCGCCTCGGTTATTACCAACGCGCTGAGATTGCGGGGACAAAGTCGTGATGGAATCGGTGCAAACAATCCGCTTTGGACACCTGCACCAAGCACAAATGATGGCGGGCATTGCAAATAGCGGATGGTTAATTTTGCGGCAAATTTTTAATCAACACCAAGAGGTTTCAATATGAAAATATCACCGCTAACTTTATTATTGAGCGCCATTCTTTTACCTGGGACCATGGTGCAGACGGCTAACGCAGCAGAGGAAACCAAGCTGCCAAAAGAATTTTCAGTCACGATCAAACCTGGGAAAAATCACGAAGAGTGCATCGAGGTAAAAAAAGACGCTGAAGTTGCCTATCGGTTCAACGCCTCGCAACCTGTGCGGTTCAACATTCATTACCATGCTGGAAAAGCTAGCAATGAGAAGGTTGAATATTCGGTAAACCTCGACAAAATTGACACTAAAGAAGACGTGCTGCGCGCGCCAATTGATCAGCATTATTGCTGGATGTGGTCTAACAAGACGGTCGATTCGGTAACCGTGTCGGGATTGTTGTCGATGAGATGAATGACTGTGAAGGCGTACGGCAGATGATCGTCGGTAAATAGCGTGCATTTAAAAATGAAATTAATGGACTGATTTGTGTTGATCACAGTGAGCGGCAGTTCTTATTCAGTAGAACTTACTGACCTACAAACCCGCAAAAACATTTTTACTGGTGCTCACGTTATGCGTATAATTTATATTATGTTAAATCGTATGCTCAGTAGACTGCGGAAGTTATTACGTAACAGAAACAACGTATTCTCATGGTATAAAACCTACTTCACCGGAGATAATTTAGGACTGACCTACTGATGAAGCAGCCCTCAAAAAATGAAAAAGCCGCGCTAGTCGCGGCTTTTTCTTTGGCGAATCGTAAACGATGGAATCGACCAATCCACGCAAGTGAAACCGAATTAGTTTTGCGCAGTTGGACCTTCCGCGCAGATGAACTCATTGACAATGACGGGAACCGATACGGCCAGAGCGAAATACGCGCAATTTTCTACACGCTTCAGCGGTTGATAGACCTGAAAAACGAACTAGAAAAGCTACGCCCACCGCCTGAACCTCACGAATGGACGCAGCTTTCATCAGGTCTGACGCCAACGTGGAAGATGTACGCAAAATGGTAATGCCAAAATCGAAATATTTATATGGCCGCTAGCGATGACTATGAGTCGAAGGCAAATCTCCGAGCTTTGAGCATCTCGGCCAGCGCATACCTTCGCCGGGATACGGGACATAAAACAACCCCATCCCTGCCGGCTCACCCCCACGGTAAATCTGTGGGGGCTTCGGGAACATGTGCTGAATGACCACTCGTGGGCACGACAACTGTTAAAAACCAGTTTTAAAAATATAAGCCGCACTTTATGAAACCAATATTGTAGTGCTATCGAAATTTACCGTTCACAGCAACTAAGGTTTTTCCTTAGCCTGTTCAACGAAAGGAAGCTCATTAGCCGGTCGAATGAGACTTTCTTTTGGGTAAAGTGTTGACGCCGATGCGCTTTTGACCCATGGGTCAATTTGGCGTTGGCGCTAACACCCCGATGACTTAATGTCGCAGTTCACGCTTGGCGGATGGTTTAAGGCGACAAGTTTTCGATTAGTTTACCGATATCCGGTTACCGGGAAAATTGGATCGGAATAGTTATTACCGTCCCTCTTGCGCGTTTTACGGCTTAAATCGCTTGATATTGATGGCTCGCGATACGCCATTTTTCAGCGTGACTATAAATGTACCTTCATCGGCCGTGCCAAAATTGGTGAAGTAGAGAGTTGCAGTGCCCGCTATGGTGTTGTTAGTGGGATTGGGCGGTGGAACAGTAGGGCCAGGTTTTCTTTCCGTCAATAACAAATCAGTCGTAAAGGTTGACGCAGCCGTCTGCCATTTGGGTTGAAACACGTACCACGATGATTTGCCGTCAACGGAATAAGTAAACCATGCCACTAGGGTGTTATCGGCTGCGTCTTGCCAAATAAAAAGTCCGGAGCCAGAGTCATTGGGATCCCACCACTGACCAGTGTAGTCAAGATTAACCCATGGCATTTGTTTTAGGGCTCGTGCGTTTGTAACGGCGAATGGTGCGTTTGCAAACAACACACTGGCGGGACTACCGGCGAACGGGGCTGTTTCTACAGTCAACGTGTAATCGCCAGCGGGCAACCTTCCCAAATCGATCTCCTCGCGTGGCCCCGGTGGGCAGCCGCCTTGAATTGTCGGTGTGATTTCTCCTCTGGAAACAACAATACTGTTTTGAAACATTCTCACGTTATATGCGTTTGCCTTGTAAGGGCCGCTGCACGACTTCGTTAAACTCAGCTTGAGGTTGTCAGCTGACGTAGGGTTAACAGGAAACAGTATTCCTGGGGGCAGCGCCTCACAAAAAGCCAGACTGGTTGCTAAAGTTCCTAATGATAGGGCTATCAATTTACAGAAAACTTTGTACATAATTTTTTCCTTTTCATCCATAAAATTCGGTTAAGGGACGTGACGTCGAAGTTCATAGCTGTGAAGTTCCATACATGACGGTTTTACCCAAAGCGCCGTCGGTATTAGTACAGGTTAGAAGCCATTTGTATCCCTCGTATGGACCGAAAGGTGGCTGCAATCCGTTTTCCGAGTTTCAGATAAAGCTTGACGGCGCGAATGCGGTCTTCGTATGAGTACATGAACTACCTCCAAGTAGTCCAAGATTTTGTCCGCACCCCCCAT
>JAYVYF010000304.1:0-4674 GCA_043784585.1 Burkholderiales bacterium | reverse complement strand
CTTGAAGCTGTGAAATATTGTGGGTAACTTTTAATGGCAGGATCGCGGATTAAGGTTATTCAGGTTTGTCCACAGATCATACAAAGGTTTGAAAAACGCTAAAGTTGATCTTAACCGCGCAGTGTTTGCATTAACAACGCATGGTCGCGAGCAATCATTTGATCTGACTCAATTAACTCAACAACTTTTCGACAGGCATGAAGCACGGTTGTGTGATCACGTCCACCAAACGCTTCGCCAATCTCAGGTAACGACATAGGTGTGAGCTCTTTGGTAAGCGCCATTGCAATCTGCCGAGGTCTGGCGAGCGAACGCACACGTTTTTTTGAATACATTTCAGAAAGCTTGATTTTGTAGTAATCAGCGACCGTTTTTTGAATGTTTTCTATCGAAATTTGGCGGTTAAGGACGGCCAATAAGTCTTTGAGCGCTTCTTTAGCGGCAGTAACCGTTACGGGCAAGTTATTAAACTTGGAATAAGCCAACACACGCTTTAAACCGCCTTCAAGTTCTCTGACGTTTGATCGAATATGTTTAGCAATAAAAAAAGCTACTTCTTCGGATAAGGCAATATTTTCGCTTTCAGCTTTTTTAAGAAGAATAGCGACGCGCATCTCTAGTTCGGGCGGTTCAACAGACACAGTCAAGCCCCAACCAAAGCGAGAAATAAGGCGATCTTCAATTCCGGAGATTTCCTTTGGAAAGCGGTCACTGGTAATGACGACTTGTTTACCATTTTCGATAAGGGCATTAAAGGCGTAGAAAAACTCTTCTTGGGTTCGCGATTTTCCGCCGAAAAACTGGATGTCATCAATCAACAGCAAATCAAGGGTGTGGTATGAGCGTTTAAAACTATCGAAAGCTTTGTGTTGATAGGCGCGAACCACGTCGGTGACAAACTGTTCGGCATGAATATAACGAATCTTTGCCCGAGGGTTATGTTCAAGCAATTGATTGCCGATTGCCTGGACCAAATGGGTTTTGCCGAGGCCAGTGGTCCCATACACAAAAAGTGGGTTGTAAGCTTGACCCGGATTTTGTCCTACATTTTGACCCACCTGTAATGCGGCGGCCCGCGCCAGCTGGTTGGCTTTGCCGCCTACAAAGCTGGCAAAAGTAAACGAAGGGTTCAGTTTGTGGGGAACCGTGTTGATGGGTCCGGAAGAGGCCTGCGAGGCTGTAGAAGCCGAGGCCGCCCGCGGATCCTCCATTTGCATGATGGATAAAGTTTCATCGTTGGAGATCACCACTTGCGGTTCGGCCTCTTCAAGCGCTAAATCAAGATAGACCGGGCGAGAAAAGAATTTTTCACCAGATTGCTCAATTCGCGTCAGCAGGCGTTCTTTGACCCATTGCAATACGTGCCGGTTGGGTGCGATTAGCGTGAAACCGTCGCCGCCTTGCTCAAAGCGCAGTGGTTTGATCCAAGTGTTGTATTGGTGTTGTGAAAGTTCCTGCTTAAATTCAGAAACGCAGGATTGCCAGAAAGGATGCATTGATAGGCGCGATGTCGATTAGATTGTGTTTAGCTTGATTAAGCGCTCGGAAATTTTGGGCTGCGTCTGTAACTTAAGGCTGAGCGTAGCGACAAATTACAAGTTATAAAAAAATAAAAAACGGGTCAAAGTCATAAAAAAATATTAAAAGACCAATTTTTTAGTGGATTTGGACATGCATCATCAAACTCAGATTTTACGCTTTTTGGAACAACTTATCCACAAGCGAATGTAGGTAGGAATGCGTCAATCCAGCAAAAAGCGGGTTTCGAATAAAAGCACGGCAGAAAACCGGATGCGGGCTAAATCAAATGAAGATCTTGACTAAAGGCTTGAAAAACCAAGATAATATAGAGCTAGTCATGTTTTGCGTCGCTACCACCAAGCGGCAATGCTCCGAATTCAGGCGCTGATTCAAGCCGAGTCCGCGTCGGTTTTCAGTGGTAAACAGAATACCGGTGCAATGGTTGGATTCTCAATCTAGCGCGTTGTCGGTTTTCTAATATCCAAGCATGATCAACTTTTTATTTTCGTAGAAGACCGCCATGAAACGTACCTATCAACCTTCCGTAGCCCGTCGTAAAAAGACTCACGGCTTTCTCGTTCGCATGAAAACCGTAGGCGGCCGTGGTGTGATTCGAGCTCGCCGCGCCAAAGGCCGCGCCCGACTTGCTGTATAGCAGCATCTCCACGCGCAGATATTAGCCTTGCTCTGCCAGCACCGCCAACATGAAAATCGTTGGTCACACGCTCCGCAAAGAAGAAAAAACGCCACTCTTTAAAAGTGGTGAGCAGAGCCGCGACCCATTTGTAGGGCCGTTCAATCCACCCTTTAAACCAACCTTAAACGCAGTCGCAAAGGCGCAATTTGAGCTAGGTGAGAAGCTGACGCGAGCCATGCGAATGAATACGTTTGAAGTAGCAGACGTACTCAAGTTTGGCAAACGCAGCCGCGTAAAAACAACGGTGCCAGTAGATGTCAGCGCTAGAATAAACGCTAAATCCCTGCCCCCCAAACCCATTGTCGAAGCGCGAACGCTTGTACGAAACAATGCGGTTATATCAACCGCGCTTGTTAAGCATCGAGTCGCACCAGAGTACATTGGGGTGAGATTGGCTGCAGCGGTCCCTAAACGGTTACTTAAAAAGTCGGTAGACCGAAATTTAGTGAAGCGTTGGATAAAAGAGGCGGTGCGGCAACATACCCACCGCGTTGCGCGCACAGATTTGCTGCTGACGCTTACCGCCAAATTCGATCCAAAGAGTCAAAGTGACCGCGTTAGGGTGAGACAAGAACTTGCTTTGCTGATTACCGACGCGCTGTCGCTGGTTAGAGCGTCATCAAAGCCGCACAAACCTCGGGGTAACGGCTGATATGTCACCCGTGGGCCGCATGTTCACATGGATAATCCAAGGCTATCAGGTCGCACTAAGTCCCTACTTTGGTGGCCAGTGTCGGTTCACACCCAGTTGTTCGGATTACGCATTGATGGCAATTCAGAAGCACGGCGCATTAAAAGGAAGCCTTTTCTCTGGTCAACGTTTGTTCCGATGCCATCCTTGGTGTCAAGGCGGGTATGATCCGGTTCCGTAATGTTTCCCCAAATGCATGTTCAGCAGTTCACACCAAACACCCATAGCGCACTCACCGCACATTAACCCTTCTAACTTTTTGGCTATTCATGGACACGCAAAGACTCATCGCGCTCATTGTTTTCTCCGCATCTGGTTTTTTCTTGTGGGAGGCTTGGCAAAAACATAACCACCCCATTGCCCCACCCGTCTCGGCCACAGCCGCGCCAGGCGCGGTTGGTAGAAACGGCGTGCCTAGCGCACCCGCCGCGCCCGTGCCATCTGCTTCTACCGCCACGTCGGCTGTCCCTGGTAGCGTTCCAGCAGCATCAATCGCTGCCGCGCCTTCAACTGGCAAACGCATTTCAGTCATTACTGACAAGTTAAATGTCGAGCTTGATACCCAAGGCGGTGATATTCATTCGGTGACACTGCTTAAACACACGGCGCGCGGTGACAAAACAAAATCGTTCTCGCTAATGCAAGAAAAGGCTAGTGCTTACTTTGTTACTCAATCCGGTTTATTGGGTGATGCGTTACCTAACCATACCTCTAATTGGGTTTTGGCAGGGGAAAAAAGCGATGTCAAAAGCGGTGATAAATTCGATTTAGGCAGTAGCGATAAATTGGAAGTTACCTTCATCAATAATGATGTGCCGAATGTGGTGGCCAGCAAGACCTATACATTCAAGCGCGACTCTTATGTGGTCGATGTACGTTATGACATTAAAAACGACAGTGCGACTGCGTTAAACCCCACTGCCTATTTCCAATTCGTTCGGGACGCTAATCCGCCGGAAGGTGAAAGTTCGGGCGGCAATCCATTTACCGGCATCTCGACGTTTACAGGGCCTGCGGTTTATACCGAGGCGAAGAAGTTTCAGAAAATTGCATTTAGCGATATAGATAAAGGCAAAGCCGATTATCCCAAAGAAGCCAACGATGGCTGGGTGGCGATGGTGCAGCATTATTTTGTATCGGCCTGGCTTCCTGCGGCAAACACGAAGCGTGAGAATTTCACTACGAAATGGGAGAAGCTTTATACCGCCGGAATTAAAGTTCCGATGGGGACCATTGCCGCTGGTGCAACGGCCTCGCTAGACATGCCCTTGTACATCGGCCCGCAGGAACAAGAAAATCTTAAAATCTTGGCTCCAGGTCTTGACTTAGTTGTGGATTACGGCTGGCTTCATATTCTTGCTTATCCGATGTTCTTGGTATTATCCTGGATACACAATATCGTCGGCAATTGGGGCTGGACGATCATCATTTTTACCATTTTGATTAAGCTGGTGTTTTTCCCGCTGAACCAAAAAGCCGGCAAATCGATGGCGCACATGAAGCAAATGGCACCCAAAATTGAAGCGATGAAAGCGCGCTATGGTGACGATAAGTTGAAAATGAACCAAGCCATGATGCAGATGTACAAGACCGAAAAAATTAATCCGTTGGGTGGATGTTTGCCGATATTGATCCAAATGCCGTTTTTTATCGCGCTTTATTGGGTGTTATTAAGCGCAGTCGAGTTGCGTAACGCGCCGTGGATCGGGTGGATTACTGACTTATCGACACCGGATCCATTTTGGGTACTGCCGATTTTGATGGG
>JAYVYF010000303.1:0-7427 GCA_043784585.1 Burkholderiales bacterium | reverse complement strand
GCGAGGCACGCAGTTTGAGGCAAACTCTATTGACGCAACAATGGCGTTGGCAAACGAAATCATCAGATTTTCTACTGGCCTGGTGCAGGATCTGTCACCAAATATTATGAAAACCACATCAAGCAAAAGGGATAGAGACATTGGAGATAAAGTGGCTTGAGGATTTTTTAAGTCTTGCCGAAACGGGCAGTTTTTCGCGTTCGGCTGAGCTGCGCCACGTCACGCAGCCTGCTTTCAGCCGCCGCATCAAGGCGCTGGAAAACTGGATCGGTGCCGAGCTGATTGACCGCTCGGCCTATCCGACCAAATTGACCCCGGCAGGAGAAACCCTGCGCGAGCGAGCTGCCGCGATCGTTCAAGACGTTTTTGATGCACGCTCAACGCTGCGCGGACAGCGTCCCATTCCGGTGGACACGTTGTCATTTGCCGTACCCCATGCGCTGTCGCTCAATTTTTATCCTAAATGGCTCACCAAACTGGAACGCACTTACTTCGATGGCGCACCATTGGCGACCAAACTGGTGGCGCTTAACGTACATGACGCGGTAATGTCCCTGGTGGAGGGCAATTGCGATTTGCTGATGTGCTATCACCACCCCGAACAGCCGATTCAGCTGGACACCAAGCGATACGCGATGCTGCGGCTTGGCTCGGAGCATTTTCGGCCGTATGCAAAGGCGTTGCGCGATGGGTCACCGACCTTCACGCTGCCTGGTAAAGCCACCAATCCTGTGCCGCATCTGGCCTATTCGCCCAACGCATTTCTGGGCCGCATGGTTGAGATTATTCTGGAATCGGCACGCCGTCCGCATTTCTTGCGGCGACGCTATGAGACCGATATGGCCGAGGCGCTGAAAGTGATGGCGGTCGAGGGACACGGCGTGGCGTGGCTGCCCGATAGCGCGGTGACGCGCGAACTCAAGAGTCACCAGCTGGCACTGGCGGGCGATCCCCTGTGGTGTGGCGAAATGGAAATTAGGCTGTATCGTGAACGCCATTCAGTGAAACCATTATTAAATCAGGTGTGGATGTATTTGGAAGCGAGCTTGGGTGAATCAAAATTGAAAATCAAGCGACCCGGAGCAACCAAGCGCGCCAGCCGAAATGCAAGCAGGAATATAGACCACGCGAATGCAAACAAAGCTATCGGCAACGGATCAACCAAACGACCGATATAACTTGGCTTCTTCAAGCCGTCCTCGCTATGCATAATCGGTATTAGACGAAACTGACTGATTCCGATAAATTCCTTACCTGAGGCGCTCGACCCGACTGCGCCCAATCGCACCCCAGCACTCAAGTGCGCTCACGTGCAGATCAGGTCATTCCCACGAGGAAGGCTGGCTCTGATTGAAATCGCTAGCGGCAATTAAAATGTCAAAGCTTCGCGACAGCAGTTTGCTCGGCATAGACATTGCTTTTAGAAGTCAGTACACTGGTTTTGAAATCGCGGTAACAGCGGTTCATGAAAATTTAGTCGCAATAAAGGTGAAATCCGGGATGGCCTGCAGGCTCGGGGCTGCAAACTAAGCAACGCAATAAGCACCATGCCGGACAAGAGCCTGCAACCGCGCCCAAAATAATTTCGCGCACCCATTTTTTTTCATAACACGTATGAGGAGTAACACTTTATGTTGATGTTTTCCAAACTCGCGACGCTGCTTGCCGCTGTCGTTGCCACGACATCGCTGGCCACACCCACATTCGCGCAGGAACTTACCGGCACACTAAAGAAAATTAAGGATGCGGGTTCCATCACGATTGGCCATCGCGAAACATCGATCCCATTCTCATATCTTGATGACAAGCAGCAGCCGATTGGTTACTCGATGGATTTGTGTATGGCGATTGTTGAAGAAGTTAAAAAAGAACTGGCCATGCCAACACTCGCGGTTAAATACAACCCGGTGACTTCACAAACACGTATTCCACTCATGTCCAATGGCACCATTGATATTGAATGTGGCTCCACCACGAACAATCTGACGCGTCAAAAGCAGGTTGCCTTCGCGCCCATCACGTTCGTAACTGGCACCAAATTGCTGGTAAAGAAATCATCAAAAATCAAGACCTACAAAGACTTGAAGAATAAAACCGTCGTGGTTACGCAGGGCACCACCAACGAGCGTGTCATCAAGGCGCTGTCGGACAAAGAAAATTTGAATATCAAATTTTTGAATGCCAAGGATCATGCTGAATCATTCCTGACTGTTAAATCCGGTCGTGCGGCGGCGTTCTCGATGGACGATGTGTTGCTCTACGGTTTGACAGCCAAAGATGACAAACCAAAAGATTTTGACGTCGTTGGCGATTATCTTTCGTACGATCCGTACGGCATCATGTTCCGCAAAAACGATGGTGATTTCGCGATTGTGGCTGCGCGCGCGCTGGCTAACCTGATGCGCTCGGGCGACATTAACAAAATCTACGACAAGTGGTTCATCAACAAGCTGCCCTCCGGCGAAACCATTGGCATGCCAATGAGCCCATTACTCAAAGCAGCGTTCGTGCTGCAAGCGTTCCCGGAATAATCAGCAAGCTGCACCCCGAAACGGGGAATCGAGAAATCGGTTCCCCGTTTTGTTTGGGGAAACAAGATAGTTTCTGGTTATTTGCTTAACCACCTGTATTGAACAGCTTTTGTATACGTGCGCGCGATCATAAATCGTGGCGCCTTTCCAAACACCATCACCAGCCGCCCTTCACATGCATCAATGTGAGGAATTCAGACGGCACTTTGGGAACATAAAATGGATTGGAAGGTTTTTTTAGAGCAAGCACCGTCTGGCGGCATGACCTATTTGGGTTGGCTCATGTCCGGGCTGATGTGGACGCTCTTGGTATCGATTTCTGCATGGATCATTGCGTTCTCGCTCGGTTCAGTGCTGGGCGTTTTACGCACCGCGCCAGCAAAGTGGCTGAGTACCCCGGCCACTATTTACGTTGAAATTTTTCGCAATATCCCGCTCTTGGTGCAAATGTTTCTTTGGTATTTTGTGATGCCAGAGGTCGTGCCCGAGGCCTTGGGCGACTGGTTAAAGCAAACCTACCCGAATCTCATCACGTTACCATTTGCGCAATTCAGCCTATGGGAGTTCACCGCCGCCGTCCTGTGCCTGGGCCTCTACACAGCGTCGCGTGTAGCCGAACAAGTTCGCGCGGGTATTCTGTCGTTACCCAAAGGCCAGACTAACGCAGGGTTGGCGATGGGATTGACGCTGCCTCAGGTTTATCGCTTTGTATTATTGCCCATGGCGTTTCGCTTAATCATTCCACCGATGACATCCGAATTTTTGACTATTTTCAAGAATTCCTCCACCGCGCTGACCATCGGCGTGCTGGAACTCACCGCACAAAGCCGACAAATCTCGGAATACACGTTCAAGACATTTGAGGCTCTCGGTGCCGCCACCTTGATCTATATTGCCATCACCTTGACGGTAATTTTTATCATGGCCGTGGTCGAAAAGAAAGTGGCTGTGCCGGGCTATGTATCGCAGGGAGGACACTGACTATGGATTTTGATTTCAGTGTCATCGTTAAAAACCTGCCCGTTCTGGCGAGTGGCATGCTGCTCTCTCTACAGCTGTTTTTTATCGCGCTGGCCGGCGGGATTTTTTTCGGCACCTTGTTGGCACTGGCGCGGCTATCGAGCTTTAAATTGCTGTCGATTCCGGCGGCGGGATTTGTAAATTTGATCCGCGCCGTACCATTTATCATGGCCATTTTTTGGTTCTACTTTTTGACCCCGATGCTGGTTGAAAAATTGACCGGGAAACAGGGTGAGGCGGTGGGCCCGTTTACCTCGGCTATCGTTGCCTTCATTATGGTGGAAGCGGCGTATTACTCGGAAATTATTCGTGCTGGCATACAATCTGTGCCTCGCGGGCAGCCTTGGGCCGCGTATGCGCTGGGAATGAATTACTGGCAGGCAATGGGGGTGGTGGTGCTGCCACAAGCGTTCCGCAACATGATCCCGATCATGCTCACGCAGGCAATTATTTTGTTTCAGGATACGTCGCTCGTTTATGTCGTCGGCCTGAAAGATTTCCTCGGTGCCGCCAGCAAAGCGGGCCAACTGACCGGGCGCTTGATCGAGCTCTATGTGTTCGTGGCGGTGGTATTTTTAATTATTTGTTTCAGCGCATCAAGGCTGGTCAAGTACCTGCAGAACCGCATGGATCCTGCCCGACAGCAAGCGGTCAAAATGAACATTACCTTGAACGGGCCCGGAATCAGACCTGACGGCGCTTAGCCGCCCCTCATCGCAACTTCGGAGAACTCATGAGCAATATGATTGAAATCAAAAACGTCAGCAAATGGTACGGCGATAAGCAGGTGTTGATCGACTGCACGACCCAGGTTGAAAAAGGTGAGGTCGTTGTCGTCTGCGGTCCATCCGGCTCCGGAAAATCGACCTTGATCAAAACCGTGAATGGGCTTGAGCCATTCCAAAAAGGTGAGATCCATGTGGACGGAATTTCAGTCGGCGGTAAAAATTCCGACCTGGCGAAATTGCGTTCCCGCGTGGGCATGGTGTTCCAGAATTTTGAGCTGTTCCCGCATATGAGCGTGACAAAAAACCTGTGCATCCCGCAGATGAAAGTGTTGGGACGCTCCGAAGAGGAGGCGCGCACCAAAGGCCTGAAACTATTGGATCGCGTGGGTTTGATCGAACACAAGGATAAATATCCTGCGCAGCTGTCGGGCGGCCAGCAGCAGCGCGTGGCAATTGCACGGGCGCTGGCGATGGAGCCGATTGCAATGTTGTTTGATGAGCCCACCTCCGCGTTGGATCCCGAAATGATCAATGAGGTGCTGGACGTGATGGTCGAACTCGCGAAAGAAGGCATGACCATGATGTGCGTCACGCATGAAATGGGTTTTGCCAAGAAAGTCGCAAACCGCATCGTCTTTATGGAAAAAGGCGGCGCTATTTTGGAAGACTGCACCAAGGACGATTTCTTTGGCTCCCCGCGCAAGCAACGCACGCAGGACTTTTTATCCAAAATCTTGCACAATTAGGTTGGTTGTCAATTTTACAATCTGCGGCGAAATTTTCTGCCGCATCAGCATAAACGGAGCGATCAAACTGATTGCTACGTTTTTACGTGCGCTGATAATTTATCGAGCCAAATTGATCACATTGCGCCGCTGTGCGGGACAATTTTTCGTATCAATCCGCGTTCCGATACATAATTGGGGCTATGAATAAGATTCTTACCACCGTCGTCGCCCTCGTCGTAGTCGTTATCGGCATATGGCAGCTTCTCAAACCGCCCGTGCCGGACACGGGCAGCGTTATCACCGCTGACACCACAACCAAAAATTCGACGGGTTCCAACGCGCCCGTAGCCTCCTCAGCGCCACCGAACTCAGCCGCGCCCGCCACGGGGTCTGGGTCGCAGCTAGCACTACATGCTGTCGTCCCGCTGAAAAGCGCCCTCGCCCGTGAATTTGAGCAAGCCAGACAGTTCAAACAATTTTATGACCGATACGCGGCCGACCCTGACACCGCCAGCGCAGAATTAAAATATTTTGCAGGCTCTGCGATCGAAACGTGTGCGGGTCGCGGTCGCGGCATGGGCTCGAATTTCGGTAATTCTGGCGGCTCCGCTGGCTCCGGGTTAACCGATGCTGATCGCGCAAAATTTAAGACCAAGCTAAAAGACAACGATCCCGCCAACGCCCAGCGCATGGCGGCGTTTGAACGCGTTAACCAAATCTGCGAAGGCTTCCAGGCGCTTAATTTGACCAGCGCAGACGCGACGAAACTATTTCGCGAAGCTGCCGCAGCGGGCAATCCCGGTGCACGCATTGCAATGGCCGCGGAAGAATATCGTGAACAATCGCGCGCGGCACACGGCATTGAAGAACGGCGTCTGTCCGAAGAGCAATTAACATCCGTGCGCGCGGGGCTTGCCACCGGCGACCCATTTGCGATCCAGCGCGCAGGCGCCCTGCTATCGTGGGGTTCAACGCAGTTAACCGAACGCGGCATTGGCCCGAACAACGAACCGTTTAACGTGCGCGACCTTGCTCCCGCGTGGACGCTGGCGGCCTGTGATCGCGGGGCCAATTGCGGCGCGGACACCTACCGCGTACTGAATGGCTGCGCGCAGCTCGGTGCGTGCGGGTACGACAGCCTTGAAACCTATATGCAATACAACGAGCTTCCGCCAAATGCCTATGCCAATGCCCAGCAATATCGATCCATGATTCTGGACGCGATTCAGCAGGGACGATGGGATTGGCTGGGCATTGCGCAGGGCTCTGGTCGCACCGTGACCATCGCCCCGCAAATCGCGGGCCGACCGGCCACAAACAATGCTCCCTCAAACAACGCACTCGCATCACCCGGCCGGCCCAGCTAGATCGGCAGCAGCGACAAAATTACAATATTGACGCTATGACACATTGGTTTCGCATGGATGGAAGCACCGTTTTTCTGAGTCTTCACGCACAGCCGGGCGCACGCTTGGGTAAAGCGGGTACCCGCATTCAGGGGATGCATGGCGACGCACTCAAAATTCGTGTAGCCGCACCGCCCGTGGATGGGCGAGCCAATGAAGAAATCATGCGATTTCTAGCCGAGAAGTTTGATGTGCCATTACAAAGCATCAGCATTCTGGGCGGCGCATCATCGCGATTAAAGCGGTTTCAAATTGTCGGCAGCCGGATTCGCGCCGAAACGTTGCTGGACGCGGCTAGTTTGGCTCAATCGTAGCCCGGAGCACCTATGCCCATCATTGAAATAAAGCATCCGCTGGTTAAACACAAAATCGGCCTGATGCGCCAATTTGACATCAGCACCAAAAGTTTTCGCGAGCTGACGGCCGAGATTGGCCAGCTGCTGGCCTATGAAGCCTGCGCGGATTTCCCACTGGAAACCATCACTATTCAAGGCTGGAACGGCCCGGTCGAGATTCAACAAATCAGCGGTAAAAAAGTCACCCTCGTGCCGATTTTGCGCGCCGGACTCGGCATGCTTGATGGCGTGTTGAACGTGATTCCGAGCGCCAAAGTGAGCGTGGTGGGTATCGCCCGTAATCACAATACCCTCCAACCAGAGCCCTACTTCGAGCGCTTTGTCGGCAAGCTGGACGAGCGAATGTCGCTGATCCTCGACCCGATGCTGGCCACTGGCGGCTCGATGATTGCCACTATCGATATGCTGAAGAAAGACGGCGCAAAACATATTCGCGGACTGGTGCTGGTAGCCGCACCCGAAGGCATCGCCCGACTCAACGCTGCGCACCCCGACGTTGAGATCTACACCGCCGCGATTGACAGTCATTTGAATGACGTGGGTTACATCATTCCGGGATTGGGCGACGCAGGGGACAAGATTTTTGGGACGCGGTAAGGGTTAGTTTTTTTGGCGATGCAGAAACTAAACCCCTAGTGCTGGAGCGCGACTTCGAGCG
>JAYVYF010000302.1:0-3189 GCA_043784585.1 Burkholderiales bacterium | reverse complement strand
GGCGCACGGCATCCGCGACCGTGGCGGCGGTGTATTCGAGCAGGGTGGCTTGGACGTCTTCGGGGCGACGGTCGACTGCGCGGCGCTCGGCCGGGGCGCGGTCGGCCGCGCCGAGCTTGTCGAGCAGCCAGGGCATGTTGAAGAGTTCGCGGCCGGTGCTCTTGGGGGGCGGCAACGCGAGGTAGGGCTCGGCGAGCAGACGGCTCAGCAACGCGGCATCGGTTCGGCCGGTGGCGGCCCAGGACCCGTGTTCGTCGAAGGCGACGCCCTACTTAAACAAAACCCTAGCATTGACGGATAACTTGAGGCATCTTTGCTCCAAACTACCCGCCCATGCTAGGGTTTTAGCTATCACATTGCGCAACCATGACGCAGAAACTATATTGATTCCTGCAATATTTCTACTAGCTTGCTTTCGCCGCTGCAGCGGCTTCAGCCACTTCAGCCGCAAAATCCGTGACCTTTTTTTCAATGCCTTCGCCGACCAGATACAGCGTGAAGCCGTTCACGGCCGCACTCTTGGACTTCATCAGTTGCTCAATCGTCTGCTTGTCGTCTTTTACAAACGGCTGGCTGAGCAACGATACTTCCTTGATAAATTTGGCAATCGAGCCATCGACCATCTTCGCTACGATTTCGGCAGGCTTGCCGGATTCAGCCGCTTTCGCCACGGCAACCGCGCGTTCTTTAGCAACGTCGTCCGCCGGTACGCCCGATGCATCGAGTGATTTTGGTTTGGTGGCCGCAATATGCATTGCAACATCTTTTGCCAACGTGACGTCGCCGCCCGAGATATCCACCAACACACCGACTTTTGCGCCGCCGTGGATGTATGAATTCAACATACCCGTTGCGACGGTACGGACGAAGCGGCGAATGGCTACATTTTCACCGATTTTACCGACCAAGGCCTTGCGGGTTTCTTCAACGGTTGAGCCGTTGTGGGCGAGCGCAGACAATGCCGCCACGTCAGCCGGGTTTTGCGTTGCAATCAATTCCGCAACCTTGGCGGAAAGAGCTAAGAAATCATCGTTCTTCGCCACGAAATCAGTTTCGCAATTCACTTCGACCATCGCACCCAATTTCTGGTCAGCCGAAATGTAGATCGCGACCACGCCTTCCGCGGCGACGCGTGATGACGCCTTGCTGGCTTTATTACCGAGCTTCACGCGTAGAATTTCTTCGGCTTTTTCCATATCGCCCGCGGCTTCGGTCAACGCTTTTTTACATTCCATCATCGGCGCGTCGGTTTTGCCGCGCAATTCTTTAACCATTCCTGCGGTAATGTCTGCCATTTTCTTTCCTGTCTTTGTCTTGTTTTTGACCTGGCCACATTTGCTGTCGTAGCTATCGTTACCGTCAATATAATAAATCGATTGTGCTAAACCAATTGCGAACCAGTGGCGCCTGAAACATAGTCAAAAAAAAGGGGCCGGAGCCCCTGTTTTTGAGCCGCTAACCGTCAGGCTCGCTTTGCTAAAAATTACTTGGCTTCTTCTTCGGTCACTTCGACCAACTCTTCGCCAACCTGCGCCACCATTTCAGAGATGACCGCGTTCTTGCCTTCAAGAATCGCATCAGCCACACCGCGAGCGTACAAGCGAATCGCACGCGTGGAATCGTCGTTGCCCGGAATGATGTAATCCACGCCGTCCATTGAGTTGTTGGTATCAACGATGCCAATAATTGGCACACCAAGCTTTTTCGCTTCGGTCACCGCTATTTTGTGGAAGCCGACGTCGATCACAAAAATCGCGTCTGGCACACCCGTCATGTCCTTGATCCCGCCGATCGAGCCTTGCAGCTTGGCGAGCTCGCGCGAGAACATCAGGCCCTCTTTTTTGCTCAATTTTTCGAGCGAGCCGTCTTCAACCATCTGCTCGAGATCTTTCAAGCGCTTCAACGAAACCTTGACTGTTTTGTAATTGGTGAGCATCCCGCCCAACCAGCGCGAATCGACGTAAGGCATACCGCATCGCTGCGCCTCTTCCATCACGATTTCACGGGCCTGACGCTTGGTGCCCACGAACAAAATGGTGCCTTTGTTGGTCGCTAATTGGCGTACAAACTTGAGCGCATCCTGGTACATCGGGAGCGATTTTTCAAGATTGATAATGTGGATTTTGTTACGTGCACCGAAAATATACGGTGCCATTTTGGGATTCCAGAAGCGGGTTTGATGACCGAAGTGGACACCGGCTTCCAGCATTTGACGCATTGTGACTGACATTGTATGACTCCGAAGTTAAGGTTAGCCTCCACTCACTGTAAGCTTGCTTGAAAACTGCACCAAACAAGACCTTAACGTGTAGCGAGTGTGCGTATTTTTAAAGCTTAAATTGCTTAGTTAGGCACTGGAGATAGCCAACGCTCAACCAAGCAGAAATTATACCCCCGAAACAGGTAAAAAATCAAACCAAATCAAGCGTTTCGCATCTGTCAGACTTCATATTGGCACGATTTCCCGCAAATTGCCCCCCAAAATGGAAAACCATAAAATTCTGCTAATGATCGTTATACGAGCCGCTATTTGTGGCCTCGTATCATTTATTGCCTTTAAATTTGGGCCCGTCTACGGCATGATCTCCGTCGTATGGTGGGGCGTGCTGATGGCAAAACCGATTGTTGAACTCGGCGCGAACTGGTTTAACTGGGCGCGACGCGAGCCATACGAGAAATGGCAGGGAAATTATTATGAATTTGCCAATGTGCAGATTCGTATTTTTGGCCGCGACCGGGCGACCCAGCAAAAACTCTGGTTTGCGGTCCCGGATATCTTGAAAGTGTTGGGCGAGAAGCCATCTAGAAAACTGGAATTAATTTACGGACCAGCCGAATATTGGGTATTTCCGGAAGAAAATGTGGCCGCATTTTCAGAGAAAGGCGTCAAAAAATGCCTTGCCGCAAGCCAACATCCGCAAGCAAACGCGATGCGCCTATGGATTGAGCGCGAAGTGATTAAACCGCACCGAAAAAAGCTCGAAATTGCAAAGGATATTTCGGCATCGCCGACGTCTGTTGCTACCTCCACGCCAGCCCCCACCTCAACACCACTGTCCGCACCCCCGCCCTGAGCTGTAGTTGAGCTGAGTTGATTTAAAAGTGCGTGGAAAATCGCTTGCTATAATGGTGGCATAAATTGATTGAGGCATCACATGAACGTCGTTATCAAAACCCCCGAACAAATTG
>JAYVYF010000301.1:0-2455 GCA_043784585.1 Burkholderiales bacterium | reverse complement strand
CTCATCGTCACCGACCACCGACAACAGCGTGGCCTGTCCGTTAAGCGCAGCCACATTACGCGCGACGTTCGCGGCACCGCCAGGACGCTCCTCGGTGCGCTGCACATGCACAATCGGCACGGGGGCTTCAGGCGAGATCCGCTCAACATTTCCGAACCAATAACGATCCAGCATTACATCACCCACCACCAAAACGCGGGCTTGCCTACAATCGGGCAGATTTAGTTTGGCCATGCTCAAACGGCTTGGGCGCGGCCAATGGGGTAGTACGAAAAACCTGATTCGCGCATGTCTGCAGGCTCGTATAAATTGCGGCCATCAAACACGATGGCCGCTTTCATTCGTGCCTTCATCGCCGCAAAATCCGGCGCGCGGAACGTTTTCCATTCGGTCACGATAAGCAGCGCATCCGCGCCGTCCAGCGCGTCCATCGCGGAGCTTGCAAAGCTCACGTTTTTATTGCTACCCAGCGTGTGTTTTGCTTCCTCGATCGCAACCGGATCAAACGCCACAACCGTAGCACCGCGTTTGGTTAAATCATCGATCAACACGAGACTGGGCGCTTCACGCATATCGTCGGTATTGGGTTTGAACGCCAGGCCCCACATGGCAAATTTTTTGCCGCTTAAGTCGGCACCGAATCGTGCCACGACCTTTTCCGTCAACACATGCTTTTGCGCATAGTTCACGCGCTCAACCGCATCGAGCAACTTCAATTCAATGCCCACTTCAGTGCCGGTGCGTTGCAGCGCCTGCACGTCTTTCGGAAAACATGATCCTCCATAGCCAATGCCAGGATACAAAAACTGATAGCCGATACGCGGATCAGAGCCGATACCGCGACGCACCGATTCAATATCCGCGCCCAGTTTTTCAGCGAGCAAGGCCAGCTCGTTCATGAACGAAATTCGGGTGGCAAGCATCGCGTTCGCCGCATATTTCGTCAGCTCGGCCGAACGAATATCCATCACCATGATGCGATCATGATTGCGTTGAAACGGCGCGTAGAGTTGACGCATGGCATCAATTGTTTCGGCATTATCAGCGCCCACCACGATCCGATCGGGCCGCATAAAATCTTCAACCGCCGCGCCCTCTTTCAAAAACTCGGGATTTGATACGACCGAGAAGGGCATATCCATTTTTCTTAGCGCTAATTCGTCGGCAATCGCCAAGCGAACTTTGTCTGCCGTGCCGACGGGAACGGTTGATTTATCCACCACGATTTTTTTTGATGTCATGTGCTTGCCGATATTGCGCGCCGCAGACAAAACATATTGGAGATCAGCCGAGCCATCCTCACCGGGCGGCGTACCAACCGCAATCATTTGCACATCACCCCACGCAACGCCTTCCGCCACATTGGTGGTGAAGCGCAACCGCCCTGCCGCCACGTTATTGGCGACAATCTCTTTTAATCCTGGCTCGTAAATCGGAATGCCACCGGAATTCAAAATATCCACTTTGCGCGAATCAAGATCGAGACACAAAACACTATTACCCACATCCGCCAAACAAGCGCCCGATACCAATCCTACATAGCCCGTACCAATAATGGTTAGCTTCATTTGCTCGCTTCCAGAATGTTGAGATCGTTGTGGATTTTATGCAGGGTCGCAACCGGGTCTACGGACTGAGTAATGCTGCGACCAATTACCAAATAGTCGGCACCCATTCTAATCGCATCCGCTGGAGTAACCACCCGCGCTTGATCGCCTTTTGCATCATCTTGCAAACGAATACCCGGCGTTACTAACTTGAACGCTCTACCGAAACGGTCTTTTAGCCAAGTTGCCTCAAGCGCTGAACACACCACCCCATCCAGCCCGGCGTCCTGCGTTAGCGCCGCATAGCGCAATACCGAGGCGGGAAGATTGGCCTCAAGGCCGATCTCAGGTAACTCGCTTTGCGCCATGCTAGTCAACACGGTGACGCCGATCAACAATGGCTTGTTACCGTTCACGGAATCGATGGCGTTACGCGCGGCGGTCAACATTTTTCTCCCGCCACACGCGTGTACATTCACCATCCAGACACCTTGGCTGGCGGCCACTTTGCAGGCACCGGCAACGGTGTTCGGAATGTCATGAAACTTGAGATCGAGGAACACCTCGAATCCGCGCGCCATCAAGGCCTCAACGACTTGCGGGCCCGCCGCAGTGTGCAATTCTTTTCCAACCTTAACGCGACATATTTTTGGGTCTAGCCGATCCGCAAGCGATAACGCATCGCTGGCGCTGTCGTAATCAAGAACCACAATAATGGGTTTGCTATTCATGTTGAATGCCTGTTTTTTATGCTGTTCTTATTGCCGTGCACATGTTACAAATTCCGTCAATCTTATAAGGGTAATCGTTGGCCCTCAATCTGCGAGCGCGCGAGATGACGATTAGCGGTGTCATATTCTGCGGTGCGCCGTGGCGAGAAGGTCTCCCATCCCCCACAAGCGGGGCAT
>JAYVYF010000300.1:0-6279 GCA_043784585.1 Burkholderiales bacterium | reverse complement strand
CACGCTGTTCAAGCTATTGAAAAAGAAATGCGGATTGACCTGCGCCTGCAATGCGCGCAGTTCGGCGTCCTTCGCCAGCAGTTCAAAACGCAGCGATTCGGATTCAAGGCGCTTGGCGCGGCGCATCGATTGTGTGTAGGCGTAGATCGACGTCCATATTGAAAACGCCAGCGTCCAGGCAAAAATGGCAAATGGCAGGAATGCCCAACTTTTAAACGAGCCCGGCAAACGGGCCACCGCAAACGCGATGGTTACCAGCATGGTCTGCACCAGCCCCAGCAGCAGTATGCAGCCTGCCAACCGCCACCACGGCGGCTTTCCGCTATGGGCGAGCCACGCTTGACGATGCAGGAATGATCGCCACAGATGCGACAGCAGCAATCCACTGAGCGCGGCCCAGATGTAAATCGCCGCAATGCTCGGCACGTTATTCGGTGCGAAGCTAATCGACTGCAAGGTGTTGATAACTGCCGTCAAGCCCCAGCCCGCAAACTGACAAATCCAGTAGGTGAGCGATGCGCGGCGCGGATGTGCCATCAGCGGGTCTGACGACAACAGGGATGAAACAGCCGCACCCTCGCTCAATTTAAGCTCGGGTGCGGCTGAGTGATTGATATTTTTTGAAGCCATCTACAGCATCATTTCAAAAATTTCTCCATGCGTTCAACCATCCATTTGGGATCATCGTACATGATGAAATGCCGCGCCGTATCGGCGATTTCGATAGTCACGCCATCCAGCTTTTGATACTGCGTTTTGAACGTGGTCTCGACGGCTGCACGGGTCGTATATTCTTTATAAGCGATCCACGTGCCCAGCACCAGCGTCGGCGATTTGATCCGGGCAATATCCGCCCGCATATCCGTGCCGATCAGGTCATGCATCGCGTTCATCACCGTTGCAGCATCAGACTTGCGTCCCCAACCCAGTACCCGCTCAACATCCTCCGGCTTGGTCACCATCGAGGCAATCGAGCGTCGCTGCCCCTCGGCGAACGTGGCCGTATCTTGGCTTTTCATGGTGTCACGCATTCTTGCTGCCATGCTCTTCAATTGTTCGGGCGTGATGTCAGGCATTTGCACAGCACCCAGCGCGGGTAGCGAATCTACGATCACCAAACGTCCGACTTTTGCCGGCGTATCGGCGGCGATGCGCAGCGCCAGAAACCCACCCAAGCTATGACCGACAATGATGGGCCGATCCATGCGCTTCGCGTCAATATATTCAACCAGCTCTTTTTGCACCGTCGCGAGCAACGGTGTTGTTATCGGTGCCACGCCCGCAAAGCCAGCGAGCGTGATGACATGACATTCATAACGATTTGAGAATTGCGTGACCGTTGTTTTCCAAACCTCACCCGATGAAGCAAGACCTGGAATGAAGATGATGGGTTTGCCTTTGCCGCTGACTTCAACGGTGAAGGAAGTGGCGGGCATGGCTATAGCCGGTGCAGATTGAGATGCAGATGCAAATCCAGAAAGCAAAAGCAGCAATGTAATAAAACTCTGACGGATAAGAAATAGGTTCATGGTGTTACCTCCTAAAACCAGCTTAGGCGGTCAATAGCGCGATTTCTACTGACTTGGGATGGGCGGAATTATTTGACGATGAACGGGCGATGCGGCCGAGCAACTGAGCCATTCGGCCCGACAGGCCGTCATTGCGAGCCGCTTTTACAAGCAATGGCAGTGATATTAATAAAAGCATTAATAAAAATTAGTGTAGACCTTTCACTGGCCAGCCTTTACAAGCACTTTCGCCCCAAAGCCACGTCGAATATAGCCTTCGTCCATTAAAATTAAGCAAAAGTAACATTTGACAATTTACGAACGTTCGCTCTATCATAATGCCATGAATATGCCTCAATCAAAACCCCGCAAAGGCGAAGAAACCCGCGCAGTGATTCTTAAGACAGCGTTGCGACATGCCAGCATGGCGGGCTATCACGCATTGACAATTGGGGTGTTGGCAAAGCACACGGGGATGTCGAAGAGCGGTTTGTTTGCGCATTTCGGATCCAAAGAGGAATTGCAGATCGCCACGCTTGATGAGGCCGTGCGACGATTTAATGAGGCCGCGTTCATGCCGGCGTTATCCGCGCCACGCGGCTTGAAGCGGCTGAGCGCTCTATTTGATAACTGGCTGGCATGGACGGCGCGTGCAGATTTATCGGCCTGTCCAATGATGGTTGCGTCCACCGAATTTGACGACCGCGAGGGCGCAATGCGCGATGCGGTGGTAGAGCATATGCAGCGGTTACATCAGAGCCTGGTGAAATCGGTCGAGATGACGATTCAGTCCGGTGAATTTGCCGCCGATACCGATTCGGAGCAATTCGCGTTTGAGGTGTTTGGCGTCATTTCGTCATGCTATCGGTCACGCAGTTTGTTCCGCGACAAAGATGCGAATATACGGGCCAGGCGGGCATTTGATCGCTTGGTTGCTGATGCGGCAGTGCGTTCGATGGCGAGCCCCGGATTAAGCAAAGAATCAAGCCGCATTGTGCGCGCTAAATCCTCGTCCAACCGATAAAGGAATTTTCATGGACTCGGCACCGATCAAATCACTTACATCTTTCTCAATCATAAATAGCACAATCGTTTTATTAAATAAATGTCCGCAATGGGTACAATCGCTCAATCGCGTCGGCGTTCGCGCGAGCGTCGGACTTGCTTCCATCATCGCGCCACGGTTGGTGTTGAAAAGAGCGAGCGACCTTTTCCTGACGCCGCCGCGTTTCGCGCACCCGGCACCCGAACAACGATTGCTCGGTGCGGGGTTGCGTATCAACGTTGCGACCTCGGCTGGCCAAATCGCGACATGGCGCTTTGGCGATGCGTCACATCCGGTCATCATCATGAGTCATGGCTGGGGTGGACGCGGCGCGCAGTTCCGTACATTTGTGCCCAAGCTTACCGCCGCGGGTTATCAGGTCATCATCTTCGATCACATCGGCCACGGCATGAGCGATGGCCGGCAGGCCGCGCTGGTGGATTTTTGGCGGGGTGTGGACGCGGTGTGGGATCACGCCAGCGCTGACGAGCTGACCGTGGCGGGCCTGATCGGCCATTCGCTGGGTGCAGCAGCCATCGCGAGCGCCTTGCGAAGGCCGTTATCCGGTGTGGCGCACGCGGGCAACCCGCGTGCAGTATTGATTGCGCCGCCCTCCTCTCTGATCGGTTATTCGCGAATGTTCTCGCGCTATATGGGCATCCCTGAACGCATTCGCGCGGCCATGCAATGGCGATTTGAAAAGCGTTATGGCGTGGAGTGGCGGGAATTTGAACTGCCTCATTCCGTCGAGAGCATCAATTCTGCTGCGCTGTTTATTCATGACCGCGACGATAAGGAAACCCGATTCGAAGGCGGCCTGGCAATGGCCAGAACATGGCGCGATGCGCGTCTTTTAGCCACCGAAGGATGGGGACATCGGCGCATTCTGCACAGCGCGCCGGTCGTGCAATCGGCGATCGATTTCATTGCCGATGATGTGACCTTTGCGCGAGCAGCGGATGTCGATGGCAACACCGCCCATGCCTCAGTCGAGCCCGTGTCTTTGTACTGATCGCTCTATCAGCGCCGATTTCGTCAGGCGCATCACGTTGCACAACGACTGACCGTTCTGCCGCGATCATACAGCGGTTGATTTTGTTGTGCCACAATAAGCGCATAACAATTCAATACTGGAGGAGTCCATGCAACAGTCGATGATGCAGCGTCCGTTGCTCATATCTGCGCTAATCGAGTTCGCGGAAGCGAATCATGGCGATACAGAAATCGTTTCACGCCGGATAGAAGGCGACATTCACCGCTACACCTATCGCGACGCCAATCGCCGTGCCAAGCAGCTGGCGAATGCGCTCAAACATTTGGGCGTCAAGGTCGGTGATCGGGTCGGCACCCTCGCTTGGAACGGTTATCGTCATTTTGAAATTTACTATGGCGTGTCGGGAATGGGCGCCATCACCCACACGATTAATCCGCGACTTTTTCCTGAACAAATTGCCTACATCGTCAATCACGCCGAGGACGGCTATCTGTTTTTCGATTTGACGTTTTTGCCGCTGGTAGAGGCGCTTGCACCAAAACTGCCCACCATCAAAGCCTTCATCGCGATGACAGATCGTGCGCATATGCCCGATGCAAAACTATCGAATCTGCTCTGCTACGAAGATTTGATTTCGGCCGAAGTGGCTGATTTTGAATGGCCGCAACTCGATGAAAACACGCCCTCAGGGCTTTGCTATACGTCTGGCACCACGGGCAATCCCAAGGGCGTGTTATACACGCATCGTTCAACCATTTTCCACACCTATGCGGCGATGTCGCCGGAGGCATTTTGCTTGTCGTCGCGCGACGTCGTGCTGCCGGTGGTGCCGATGTTTCATGTCAACGCATGGGGTACGCCCTACATTTGTGCTGCCGCAGGCGCGAAGCTGGTGTTTCCCGGCCCGGCCCTCGACGGCGCAAGTTTATATGCGCTGTTTGAAGGCGAAGGCGTAACCATGAGTGCAGGTGTGCCGACGGTATGGATGGGATTGCTCAATTATGTGAAGTCAAGCAATCTAAAATTCAGCACGTTCAAGGAAACCGTTATTGGCGGATCAGCATGTCCACCGGCAATGATTAAATCGTTTGAGCATGAGTTCGGCGTGAACGTGGTGCATGCCTGGGGGATGACCGAAATGTCGCCGCTGGGGACGATGTGTCGCCTGAAATTGAAACATCAAAAAATGTCGGTCGAGCAACAAGACGCTGTTAAAGCCAGGCAAGGTCGCGCGATTTTTGGCGTCGAGATGAAAATTGTTGACGATGAAGGTTGCACACTGCCCAATGATGGAAAGGCGGCCGGTGACTTGATGGTGCGCGGGCCCTGGGTGGTGGGTCGCTATTTCAAAGAAGAAAAATCTGCCTTGGTTGACGGCTGGTTTGCCACCGGGGATGTGGCGAATATTGATGCTGATGGTTACATGCAAATCACTGATCGGTCGAAGGACGTGATCAAATCTGGTGGCGAATGGATCAGCTCGATTGACCTTGAGAATATTGCGGTGTCGCACCCGTCAGTATTTGAGGCCGCCGTCATTGGCGTGCCACATCCAAAGTGGGATGAACGACCACTCGTGCTCGCCGTGTTGAAGCCGAATGAGACGTTAACCCGGGACGAGCTGATTAAATTCTATGATGGCAAAATTGCAAAATGGATGGTGCCGGATGATGTGGTGTTTGTGGATAAGCTGCCGCATACGGCGACCGGGAAATTATTGAAAATCAAGTTGCGCGAGGATTATAAGAATTATAAATTGCCCGGTTGAATCACAGACTACCAGCCGACGCCACCGCGCCACACCATATCAAAATAAAGGAAACGCAATGAACACTGCCAAGGTAAACGCGTTACTCGAAACTCTCCAGGCCGCTTGCAGCCGCCAGTTTCGCTTCAACCCGCGACGAGTTGCACAGGGTATGCGCTATGCGGGCACCGAGGGCCATGCGCCAAGCATCGTGCACGTGTTTCGCGATTCCCACAGCCATTCACAAATTGAGTTAAAGCTCACCATGGCGACGCTGCGTGAGCACCAGGCCAGTAATGGAAACCACGCGCATTGGTCCGACGCAGAGAAAGCACGTTATCGCCATACCGACGCAGAAATCGATGCCGAGATCGCAGCGAAACGAGCGGCATTCGAATTCACCCGCACCTGCGCGCTGTATCAGGACTATCGCGAATTTTTGCTGTCGCACAATAAAAATTGGCCGAGCTATCAGCCCGGCAAGCCAACCGCGCGCGAAGCCGCACGAGTGCTGATTGGCGAACTGACCGCGGCGGGCGATATCAGGCTGACAGAATTTGCAAACCAGATGCAGACCCATGATGCCGAGGAACTAACGCATCTCTTGCTGGCGCCCTGCCACGTCGAAGTCGAAGAACGAATGAAACTTGCCCATTAAAGTGTCATCCGTTATTTTCGGATTGGATCAAAGTCATCTTTAAATAGCCGTCTTTACGGCTTCGCTTCAAGGCTGTCGCAAATTTGGGAAAATCCAGCCCATAGCGCTTTTGTAACGCCGTGGCTTGGCCCTCGATCCAACGCCAACGTGGCTCAAAGCCTGGATCGCGAAACGCGAATACCAGATAGTTACCGTCACTCTCAATCGGCAAAACAACAATATTTCCATTGAAAACATCCGCAATTAAATTGAGATGCACCGCCCGAGCGGACTTCGGCCCGACCATGTTCGCCACCATCACGCCCTGTACTGACAACGCATCGTGAA
>JAYVYF010000299.1:0-1845 GCA_043784585.1 Burkholderiales bacterium | reverse complement strand
ATTTTGAATAGATGGGGAAGGGGAACGATGCGCCCGCACCGGTAATATCCACTGCGAAGCCAGGGGTTGCATATGATGCCACCGCCATTGCGACACCTGAAAGCATGTATTTCAATTTCATTATGATTCTCCGTTAAAAATTAACAATAATTTTTTATTGAATGCAAGGATAAAGACGAAATGTGACGACTTCGTGACAGCTTTTCTGCCCGCTTTTTGGTCGGCTTTGTTTTTCGCTTTGTCTGCGGCTTCGTTGGCGCCGTCGGCCCGATTCGGGACACGTGGCTTCACGTTTTGACGAATATTCGCCTCATCCTTTACAATCAAGCATCATTTGTCGTCATGGCATTTTTTTGAGCAACCTAAGCGGTGTCGGCTAACCGTATTTATTCATCGCATGAGCCAAAAACTGTTTCGCCAAGAAGCCCTTGATGCGCAGCGCGAAAAATTTTTCGGCGAGGCGACGATCGCGCGTCCGCTGCCCATGTGGGCGCTCACCGCGCTAGCCGTCAGCGCTGCGGGCATCATGATTGCTGTTGCGGTGTGGGGGCAGTACACCCGCCGCGAACGCGTCGAAGGATTTTTGGCGCTGGATATTGGTGCCGCCAGGGTGCAGATCCCGGATGCCGGTCGCGTAGCCGAGCTGATGGTGAAAGAAGGCCAGCAGGTTGTGGAGGGCGCGCCCCTGGTGAGAATTTCGTATGAGCGTTCGACCCAGGCGTCCGCGTCCACGGGTGCCTTGGTGTCGGGTGAATTGTCACAACGGCGGGCGCTGCTCGAAAAGGAGCAGGCGCAATTGCGCGAACTGGGCGAGCAGCAGGTTCAACAGCTTCGCAAAAAGGTGCTGGATACCCAGGCCGAAGTGGCGCAGATTGATCGAGAGATGAAATTGCAGGAGCAGCGACTGGCGTCTGCCCGCGAACAGGCAAAACGGTTCGCCGATCTGGCCCGAGAGCGTTTTGTCTCGGATATTGTCGCGCGGCAAAAACAGGATGAAGTGACGGATCAGGAAATTCGCTTGCAAGCGCTGAAACGTGGCCGCATCACGCTGGATCGCGATTTGAGCAATGCGAAGATGGAAGAGCCCGCAATTGCGCTGAAATCTCGCGCGCAGATTGATCAAGTGTCACGCCAAATTAGTGAGGTTCAGCAGACGCTCGCCACCGAGGATGCCAAGCGCGAAACTATCATCGGCGCGCCGATTACCGGCACTGTCACGAATATCGCGGTAAGTCAGGGCCAATCAGTGGCCGCCGATGCGTTGCTGGCCACTGTGCTGCCGCAGGGTAGCGTGCTACACGCTGAGATGTTAGTGCCCACTCGTGCGATTGGCTTTGTGAGTAAAGGCAAAGATGTGGTGATGCGTTATGAAGCGTTTCCGTTTGAGCGCTTCGGGCAATATCATGGGGTAATTTCGGATGTCAGCCAAACGGTATGGTCGGCGGGCGAAAAAATTGGCCCCACCACGACCCGTGAACCCGTCTATCGGGTCGCGGTTACGCTGGATAAACAAAGCGTGGCCGCGCTGGGCCAGGATTTTCCACTGCGTTCGGGCATGTTGGTTAATGCTGACATCCTGCTTGAAAAGCGAAGCCTGATTGAATGGATTTTTGAACCCGTGATGCAGCTACGGGCTCGGTTTTGAAACTGAGCGGGTGGGTAGGCGTTACATGAAATCGCTTAAAAATTAAAACTCGAATCTTGTTGCGGTTTAAACATGCAACGAATAGCGTTGCAATGACCACATAGCCACTAGGCAAACACATTCATTCACTTTTATAAATGAAAACCCCCGCCAGGAATCTTCTTGTCCAGTAATATTTTCTCCCGCCGTGTCCCCGTTAT
>JAYVYF010000298.1:0-3958 GCA_043784585.1 Burkholderiales bacterium | reverse complement strand
AAACGGAACGCCGCTGGTAGTCAGGTTAAATTCGACTCCTTTAATCTCTGGCCGGTCTGAAAAATCAAACAAATGACGCTGGCTCACGTAATCCCGGGATTTGTTCCATTCTGTCACTTGAAGTCTATATTTCGCTGCGCGCGGATATGGCTTCCAGCTAATAACGACCGGTGAAGAAACTTTTACTGCCTCAGTAGGCCCCTGCTTGATGACTGGATCAACATAGTCGAGATCTAGTCCACGGCCATTTTCTGTTGCCGATACGTTAAATATCCCTGTTTGAAATTCATTCTGCGGGCTCTCAAGTTTTCCCGCAAGTTTCTTATCGGTGAGATAACTATCCAGCTTATAGCCGCTGACTTGATATTTTCCCGGCGGGAGCCTTATCGAATATTTGCCCACAGCGTCGTTTCTGCCCATTGAGAGACGACGGCACCGTTTAGAACAAGGCGAATTTTAGCCCGCTGACCGGTTTGCTGCTCGCGCTTATATTTCCGGCAATTTGCCCAGTCCCAGTATCGAGTACGTTCTTGTTTTCGACATAGCGTCCCGCTTGTATGCCTGACGAACCTAAGAACTTGGTTTCATCCTCGTTCTTAATAGGAGGCGGCATGAATACTCGCGTTGTTGAGTGAAACAAGTCAACAGACTCTCCGGGCTTGTTCGGCGAAATGTAAGCAACGTAGCAAACGACTGCCACAACGAAAATGGTTACACCGACGAATGCTGACCCAATCATTAGGAGAATCGTTTTAATTGTCTTTTGTTCCATTGCGTTAGCGACCTCCAAGGTGTTCGAACATTTTTTTATAAGTCTTCGGATGCACGTTAAAAATGAAATGCCGACGCTGCGAGCACCACACCAAGCAAGAAATTGTTAGTTGCTGGCTTCCCCATAATTGAAGGTGGTCACGCATCCGCCGTCAACCGTAACAATGGCACCCGTCATGAACGATGCACCGTCAGAGGATAGGAAGACGACGACATTTGCGACCTCGACAGGTTGGGCCTGACGACCCAAAGGTTGCATTGCGGCAGCTTTCTCACGGCGCGCGACTGCGGCCAAAATCACGGGATCATTCGGGTTGGCCGCTTGTCTCCGGCTAAGACCGGTGTCGATATAGCCGGGGCAGATCGCATTGATGCGAATGCCATCGTGGCCGTAATCAACGGCTAATTGACGGGTGTAATTAATGATTGCACCCTTTGTGCTGCAGTACGCTGGTGCTTGTGGCGCGCCTATCAGACCGTAGGTCGAAGCGATATTTATGATACTGCCGGACTTTTGTGGGAAGAAATGTTGCAGGCAGTATTTAGACATTAGGAAAGTGCCAATGAGGTTTACATCAACCACCCGCTTGAAATCAGCCAGCTCTACTTCATGGGTACGACCACGACCACCACCAATGCCGGCATTATTGACCAAGATGTGCAGGCCGCCAAAGGTAGCGATCGTGGTGGAAACCAGATTCGTTACTTGATCTTCATTGGCAATATCGGCCTCAACAAAGATCGCTTCTCCCCCGGCATCCTTGATCTCTTGAACAGTACGCAAGCCGTCTTCGACAATGACATCCGAGACGCCAACCTTAGCCCCTGCGGCAGCTAATCCCAGCGCGGTGGCACGGCCAATACCGTTTCCAGAGCCAGTAACGATAGCGACTTTTCCGGTTAATGAGGTCAAGGTTATTTCCTAATCGGTGATGGTTCGAGAAAGAACCGGGGTGGTAGAAAAGGTAGGGATGAAAAGGTGCGGATGCGTTGCAATGGATCGGTATCTAAAAGTTCAACCGCTTGATTGCAACCTATCGCGGTGAAGAAAAACTCAGTTCAGCTTCGGCAGATACCGTGGGCAAACTGCCACCGTCAAATTGCGCCCCGAAGATGTTGTTCGAGGCATGATTCCAGTTCGCTCGAAAGCAGACGATCCCGATGGCTTAGTTGATGCATAACGATTAAGTAATGCGGCGATTTCGATGTGCTCGACTTTTCTGGAAGGCGGTCGAAAGAGTATTTTGTCTTCGCGCATCCCTGCGATATAAAATTTAATGGCTTCTCGAATTTTCCCTTTGATATCGGCAGTATGGGCACCAGTGGCGATGCATCGCAGCAAGTCAGGAATGTAAGCTGAGTAATTGCCTTCGGCTTTCTCTATTACGATTGCATGATGCATAAATGGCTCACTTTTTTAGGCCAGACTGTTTTAGAGTACTGGCCGATGTTCTCGGTGCAAGATCGTCTCCCGGCTTTTCTGGCACGGTGACGCTGCCAGCGTTGGTGAGATGCTTAATTGCTGATCGCTACTGAGTGTTGCCAACATAAACTAGTCATCATTATCAATTATGCGACGAATGTTACTAATTTTTATCAGGGCAGGATATCAGTTAGTCCGGTAGTCAACAATTCGCTCGCCGCCAAGCGGCATAACGTTTGAGCTTAGCGGTGGCAAATGGGCATGGCCCTTTTGCCACCGCTTGAGCGAAGGATTAGGCGTCATTTCTGGGCGGCCGGTACTAGACCATATTGGTTCATGACGGCGACCAGCGCGATCTTGTCTGGCGGACCGCCTGCGTTGACAACGGAGGCGACGTCTTCAAAGTATCTTGGTCCGATATCTGGGGCTAGCGTGATCAGTGCACGAGCTACACGTTCAAATGGATTCGAGAAGCCATGAACAGAACCCTTGGGAGTTCGCATGGATTGGCCAGGAGTGAGATCTTGAGTGTCGTCGTCAACCGAGTAGCGAAGCGTGCCTTCCTCCTAAGCGACTTCTATTTTCTTTACTGACCTGCTCACGAGCATGTGATAACAAAAGACCTGACCCCAAACTGCAAACTGTATGACCCCAAACTGCAAACTGTAAAAATTTATTCAAGGTGCGCGAATATTTAATTCACAACCAATCTGTTTTGCATCACTTTTAATTTTTATGCACTCCTTTACGTATATAAATTTACGAATCAATATGCCTGCGTCAGATGAGTACAGTCTCTCACCCAGAGCGGACGCTAGTGACTGATTTCGCTCGCCAGGCGCTACGTTTGTCCGAGCGAGATCAGGAAACCTAAACCCTAACTTATTACTTACTCCAAAATACTCAAGTAATTCATTCTCGCACTGCGTTGACTTGGCGCACGAAACAATCGAAACGCGCAAAACCTCTGATGCGCGCTTGCGAAGATCCTTTGGCGGGTCTTTGTATAGTTCTTGAGAAAACTTTAATATCTGCTCTTCCCATATCAATGATGTGCCGTAATTTTTCGGAATATCGATATCAGACACTTGGAAGGGTTCTGTAAGCGTCATGCTGACGCCGCGCTCACAGAACAGGATAGCAAATTGCTTACGATGATCGACACACGACGGTCGGCGCTTGCCATCTTGGAATATCTGGTCTACTTGAGCAATTTGGTTTTTAGGCTGAGCGTACAAATTTGCGGCATGAAAAACCAAAGAATGTATAGCAATAACGGCATATGGGGTCAGATACCGTCTTGAATGTCAAGTACTGGCAAGCCATGGCTAGCGTCAAACGGCTTTCCTGATTTGACCACGCCATAGATAAAGTGCGCGAGTTTACGCATCACCGCCCCCACCACAGCCTTTGGTGCAAGTCCCGCCGCACTAAGCCTGTCACCAAACACCTTAAGCGTTTTGTTGTGTCGCCGCGCCACCAACCCCGGCATGTAAAGGGCATGTCGTAGCGCTTTGTGGCCCGTGCGACTCATCATCGTACGCCCCCGCACCGAACTGCCCGATAGTCGCTGCCGTGGACTGAGCCCGATGAATGCCGCGAGCGCCTTGGCGCTATCAAAGCGCCTCACATCGCCCGCATACGCCAGCACCTTCGCCACCGTCGTGCGGCCAATACCAGGAATGCTCGCTATTAGCCTCGTTGAACCGTTGCTCGATCCAGGCCGGGTTAATGTTTGCGCACGCCCCGTTGAAGTAGATTCCC
>JAYVYF010000297.1:0-5243 GCA_043784585.1 Burkholderiales bacterium | reverse complement strand
AAGCTGCGCCAATCGAGATTGCTGGAACCCACACTCGACCAGACGCCATCAATCAACACCGTCTTTGAATGCAGCAACTTATCGCTTCGTTCATAGATTTCAATGCCGCCCTCCAATATGCTTTGGTAATACGATCGGCCCGCATGAAACACCAGGCCCGAGTCGGTGTGCCCGGGTAATATGATCTTTACATTTACGCCGCGCTTCACCGCAAGCTTTAGCGCCTCTATCAATTGCAGGTCCGGGACAAAATACGCATTGGTTAAAAAAATCGAGGTTTCTGCGCTGGCGATGGCAGACAACAACGTCGTGTAGATCGGCGCAGCCGCTTTATCAGCCGGTGCGTCAGGTCGAACTGCAACGCCGGTGTCGGCGGTCAAGGCGGTCACAGCAATGCCGCTGGACGCGGTTCGGCGCAAGGGGCCATCGTCGGAGGATGAGCCGATCGCGCGGATCACTTCCTTGCCCTCTGCTTTGAGCACGGGAAAGTAAACCCTCGGTTTCAGCGGCTCACCCTTTTGCTTGGCCCACGTGGATAAAAACAGGCGTTGGAAACTCGCCACGACCGGGCCATCAATCTGCACATGCGTATCGCGCCACGGAACCCGCTTCTCAACCGTCTTCATATCCGGCGTTACCGCACGATGCCGCCCAAATGATCCGCTTGAATAAACCGAACTGATATTCACGCCGCCCAAAAACACCGTCTTGCCGTCGATGATGAGCAGCTTGCGATGATCGCGCTGATTAATTTCCCAGCCTTTTTTTGCGGTGAGCGGATTGACCGGATTAAATTCCAGCACGCTCGCCCCTGCCGCCGTCAGGCCCTCAAAGAAGGTGCGCGGTGTGTCGATGGAGCCGACGCTATCGTAAATCAAATTTACCTGCACCCCTGCGCTCTGCTTGTCGATAAGCGACTTGATAAACGCCTGGCCGATTTCATCATCCTCGATGATGTAAGTTTCGACATTGATATGGTCCTTCGCCGCTAAAATGGCTTTGTCCATGGCGGCGTAAGTCGAGCGACCATCCTGGAACAGCGCAACTTTATTGCCGGTCGTGAGTGGCTCGCTTGACAAGGCGTTCTCTAATGCAAGATGGCGTTCAAAAATGCCGGTGTCGGGTGCACCCCGATCAAGTCGATCTAATACTAGCTGGCTTTGCTTTGCCGTCAAAGTCCCTGCGGCACTTTTGAGCTGAATAGTCGACGTGGCTGAGGTGGCTACCGATTTTCCGGCCGATGCCGAATCCACCGCCATAGTAGGTTGCAGTGGCCGAAGGTCGGGCAGTGAGGCGCATGAAATAAGCAGAGTGGCGAACAACACACTCAGCACTGCCGTGCCACCGATCGCGCGTGTAAATTCGCCGAGGCTTAAACCGAGTCGATAATTTTCTTTCAACTTTTTCAACTATGTTCCCCCGTAAGATCAGATACGGTTAAGTTATCATTCGATGCTATCGATGACCCTCCACTTTCGATGCAAGCGTGAGGCGTGGCGCGATGCAGGTAAATTCCTACGTGTACCGAATGAGGATTTTAACCGCCCTGTTTAGCCGCCGCTGTTGTGCGACCCTTTGCTTTCGATTTCGTCAACTTTTTGCGCGCATCGTCGGCGATATTGAGTGCAATCGCGACCGCCTGTTTCTGCGCCATTTTTGTATTCGCGGGCCCACTGGTTCCAATCGTTGCGTGCTTTTCGTTCGGACCTTGGCAACTTTTCGTTGTGGAGTGAAGCCGCTCTTTTCATCAACCAAGCGGATTGGTGATTTTGGTCGGTTGTTTCTTCGTTTGGCGCTTTTGCTTTGTCAATAAATTCATGTTCAAATTCAATCCGCGATTGATGGCCGAAGCTTGACTGCATTCTCCTCGTGTTGTCTCTCAAGGAAACCTCCTTCGCGGTGTAAAAACCTTCAATATAAGCAAACACACAATGCTTCGCTCCTGCTTGCGAGGCAAAGTATTGGCCATGCGTTGCTTTCAGCTTTAGCGCATGTCAGAAGCTTGCGGGATACCGCTCACAAATAATAATTGTCACTGACAAATCAGTCTTTCAGGGAAATTGGAATAAACGTCTTAGTTATATGTCGAGGCGTGATGCGAAAAAACTTCTAACTAGCTGATAATGTTGGAATATATTACCCAATAGCATAACGCTGCTCAGCGCTAAATTACCGTATTTAAATGTTGATCGGCACCTCATCCGGGAACTGTATCGTTGCCGTGCAGTCACTGTTTAGTAATGAAGGTGTTACACATTCATAATGTGACCTACGGCCGCTGAGTTTTGTGTGTCGTTCAGTCAGACGCTGCGACCCACTAGATTAAACATTGCCATTTGGCGAACTAAATGGTCATCAAATGGCCTGAAAGCCGCGCTGGGATTAGAGTTTGTATATGAAAATATTATAAAAATTCATTGCGGAGGAGTCGATATATTCACATCCCAATCCCATTACAGATCCGTCGCAGGTAGTGTTCGCGAACAACAAACAAGAAAGTAGCCATGGACGATGTACCAATGAAGGTGGGTAATTCAGTCGCTGGATCTGCGCACTGGCGCATCGAGGACATTGATTTTTCTGCCGCCAACACCCGAATATCAGTTGAAGACCCCGTCATGCTGTGGCTTGCTGCGGCCTCTTCGTTCATTGAGTCTGCGTCAGATATTTATACGGTAAACCTGGTTGAATACTTTGGCGACGACGAGGAGATTTCGGGTTGGCTGGCATCGCATTGGGAATCTGAAGAGCTCCAACATGGCAGGGCATTGCGGGCTTACGTAGAAGCAGCATGGCCAGAATTCGATTGGGAGGCTGCATTTAAAGCGTTTCTGGTCGATTATTCAAAGCTGTGCAGTATCGAAGTGTTGGGGCCTACGCACACGCTCGAACTCGCCTCACGCTGCGTGATAGAAACGGGAACCTCAACCCTTTATCGCGCTATCCGTGATGCGACCCAAGATCCTGCGCTTCGCCAAGTGGCTGACCACATTCAGCGCGATGAAGTGCGACATTACAAATATTTCTATAATTTTTTCCGTCGCTATAACGCCGATAGTGGCACCAGCCGTTGGGCTATCGCCAAGATACTGCTTGCTCGCGTCCGGGAAATTCGCGACAGCGATACCATTTGTGCGTTGAGTCACATTCGTGATGGCCACACGGGCACCCAGGTCAGCGGTCAGCCGGCTCTTCCGAATGCGGTCGAGATGCATAAATTGGTCACCGCCAGATTGCGTCATCACTATCCGCTCGATGCTGCTGCGAAGATGCTTCTGGCCCCATTGGCATTGCCCGCACCCGCCAGAAATTTGGCCAGTGGTGTGATCAATATGGCCGCGCGTACTTCTCTGGTGTGGTCGTTATTGTAGCCGCTTGAGTTTGCAGCCTCGCGGGTAAAAAGCGTTATTTAGCAAAAAACGTTAGCTAGGCACACAGAAAAGCCCGGTCGAAAAATTTGCCCGGGCTTGATCTTTCACAAAGCGGGTTTGATATTTCGCAAAGCGAAATAATGGCGACGGACTATCCTTAGCAATTACCCAGCAGTCGATCTGCTATCAGGTTAATAACCCCGTGGAGCAGAATGGAATTCAAGGATTACTACACAATACTCGACGTAGCCAAAACTGCCGATGACGCCGAAATTAAAAAAGCGTATCGCAAACTGGCGCGCAAATATCATCCTGATGTGAGTAAAGAAAAAGACGCTGAAGCGCGCATGAAGGAGATTAACGAAGCGCGCGAAGTCCTTTCTGATGTTGAAAAGCGAGCCGCTTATGACAGCTTGAGCAGCGGTCATCAGGCGGGTCAAAACTTTAATCCGCCACCTGGCTGGGACGCCGGTTACGAGTTTTCAGGTAGCGGGGGCAACGCTGGCAGAAATAGTAATCGCGGCCCAGAAGACTTCAGTGACTTTTTCTCGAGTATTTTTGGCAACTCTTCCCGCGCCGGTGGCAGTAGACGAAGTGCCGGCTCACAGCCAATGCAGGGCGAGGATCATCATGCCAAAGTGGCGATTAGTCTGGCTGATGCGTATACCGGCAGCAGCCGCGCGATCACGCTGCGCGCGGCCAAGCTCGATGAGGCGGGTCGCGTGGTCAGCGAAGAGCGCACGCTCAATGTAAAAATACCCAAAGGCGTTGCGGCAGGGCAGCATATTCGGCTCGCCGGGCAGGGCAGCGCGGGCTACAGCGGCGGACCGGCCGGCGATCTCTTCCTGGAAATTCAATTTAGCGCAGATCTGCGCTACCACGTTGATGGTCGTGATGTAACCCAAACCGTCTCGATCACGCCGTGGGAAGCGATGCTGGGCGCGACCATTGAGGTGCCCACGCCTTCCGGCGAGGTACAGGTGAAAGTCCCGCCGAATTCCCAAACGGGCCGCAAGCTACGGCTGAAAGCGCGCGGTATTCCGAGCGAGTCGCCGGGTGATTTGTATCTGGAGCTCACGGTAGTATTGCCGCCCGCTGATACTGATAAAGCGCGCAAATTATACGAAACGATGGCACGTGAATTAGATTTTAACCCGAGGGATTTCAGCCCGCGCGACGTAAATTCCCAATCTTGAACGCGCGCCAAATGAACGGAAGATAATATGACCCCATTTAACCCGATAACGGGCGTGCTCGTTGACGACGTCGCGCTTACTATCGATGAGTTGGCGCGGGCGTGTTGCGTCGAGCGCAACTGGATTCAGCAGCATGTAGAGGACGGCTTTTTACAATGCACTCTGATAGAGTGCAATGTGGCGTTCGCCGTGCAAGACACAGATCGCTGGCCCAATTGGAGATTTGCCAGTCGTCAGCTGATTCGCGCCCGCAAGCTGGTTGCGTTTGAGCGCGACTTTGATGCGAATCCTGAGCTCGCCGCATTGTTGGTCGATTTGTTGGAAGAAATCGCTGAACTGAAACGGCGTTCCGGGTAAACATGCGCGATGAAAGTAATTCCGCCTTGTTTCCGTTTTTTTGATCGTAAATTGATATGCGTCCAAGTAATATGCGCGAGCAGCATCGCACCCATAACATCGGCTGGCTTCGGGCGGCTGTGCTGGGCGCAAATGACGGTGTGCTTGCCACCGCCAGCTTGATCGTCGGCGTTGCAACCGCCAACGCTACCCATGGCGGCATCGTGGTGGCCGGTATTGCGGGCTTGGTTGCGGGCGCAATGTCGATGGCCGCCGGTGAATATGTATCCGTTAGTTCGCAATCGGACACAGAGCGCGCTGATCTTGAGCGCGAACGCAA
>JAYVYF010000296.1:0-3009 GCA_043784585.1 Burkholderiales bacterium | reverse complement strand
CGAAGCTGAAAATTCTATCAGCAAAAGCCAGAAAAAACGGAACATGCTGGCTTTGCAATCAGTCGGCGGGGAATTGGTGCTGCTCTCGACCGAAGTTATCGCCAAACTCGACTTGCCAGATGAGTTGCGCGTGGCGGTTCTCGATGCAAAACGCATCCCCGGCAGCAAACATGGGGGTAACAAGCGCCAAATGCAATATATTGGTCGCCTGATGCGCGAGGTTGATCCCGCGCCAATCCTGATCCAACTTCAAGCACTCAAAGCGCCGAATCAAAAGCAAACGGCGCAACATCACCTGGCAGAGCGTTGGCGGGAACGGATGTTGGCCGATGCGACCTCAATTGCTGCGTTCGTTCGCGAGTTCCCCGAGGCCGAACAAACGACGCTTGAGAAGTATCTTGCAGACGCAAAAGACGATCACTCTAAACAGCGCCCGCCGAAAAATTTCCGATTGCTCTATCAAACACTGCATAAACACATCGTCAACCAATTTGAACGCGAACAGCACCCGCCTGAATACTAATGACTTACATCGTAAAAGTTGGGCTTATATCCGTCAGCGATCGCGCCTCAAAAGGCATGTACCAGGATCAGGGCCTGCCAGCACTTGAGTCATGGTTAACAGGCGCACTGAAGAATCCACTCACGATCATTAGCCGTGTGATTCCTGACGAACAAACGCTGATTGAAACCACGCTTAAAGAATTTATAGACATTGAAGGCTGTGCGCTGGTGTTGACTACCGGTGGCACTGGCCCTGCCCCGCGCGACGTGACGCCGGATGCAACACTGGCCATTTCTGATCGCGTCCTAGATGGTTTTGGCGAGCGCATGCGCCAAATATCGCTACGTTTCGTGCCAACGGCAATTTTGTCACGCCAAGTCGCAGTGATTCGTAAACAATCGCTCGTGATCAATTTGCCAGGGCAGCCAAAGGCAATAAAAGAAACGTTGGAAGGCCTGAAAGACGCTGACGGTAAACCACTCGAAGTTGGAATTTTTGCGGCGGTGCCGTACTGCGTGGATTTGATTGGCGGTCCTTATCTGGAAACCAATGATGACGTGATCAAGGCGTTCCGACCAAAATCCGCCGTTCGCCCCGCGGGGACATAATTTTTCAAACTCAATCATTAGAGCGGCGTTTATGGTATTTTTGTCCCAAAAGCCACGCCAGTGCTAGTGATATAAACTCTAATTTGGATCTACACACCATGACCACCCTCATCCCACATATCGAACTTGTCACTGGCGCAAACCCCAAAGGCACCGTGATCTGGATGCACGGACTAGGGGCAGACTGCTGGGATTTCGTGCCGATTGTGAAAGAATTGAATCTGCCAGCAGCATTGCCTTTACGATTTATCTTCCCACAGGCGCCGATGCGGCCCATCACCATCAACAATGGTCAAGTGATGCCGGGCTGGTACGATATTTCGATGCAGGATATTGCCCGAAAGCCGGACGAAATCGGCGTGCGCGAGTCGCAAGCCGCGATTGATGAACTGATTGAGCGAGAATTAAATCGTAATATTGCCTCTGACAAAATTATACTGGCGGGCTTTTCCCAAGGCGGCGCCATTGCGCTGCAGGCAGGTCTGCGCAGCAAGCATGAATTAGGCGGCATCATGGCGCTCTCAACTTACCTGACGCTCGGTGATGCACTGGCGAAAGAAAAAACAATTGCCAACGCGAACATCCCTATTTTGATGGCGCATGGCACCCAGGATCCGATTGTGCCGCTAGCCCTCGCAAAGTCATCGCGTGACGTGCTCACCCAACAAAATTATCAGGTTGAGTGGCGCGAATATTCGATGCAACATTCGGTGTGTGCGGATGAAGTGGCGGCAATTTCAATGTGGATGACAAAACGCTTTGCGTCAAAAATATTGCTTGCCTGATTTATCGGCGTAGGTCCTACGCCGCTTTTTTCTCCGCAATATAAGCGTCAACAACGTTTTCTAAAACTGACATAGGCATCGAACCATTCGTCAACACGGCATCATGAAACTCATGAATATCAAATTTAGTGCCTAATGCAGTTTTTGCACGCTCGCGAAGCTCTAGAATTTTCAACATGCCCACTTTGTAGGCAAGCGCCTGACCGGGCATCACCAAATAGCGTTCAATCTCGCTGATTACTTCACCTTCGGGCATGCCGGTATTGGCAACCATGTAGTCAATCGCCTGTTCACGTGTCCAGCGTTTTGAGTGCATACCGGTGTCCACCACGAGACGCACCGCGCGAAACATCTCGGCGCGTAATCGTCCTAAATTGTCGAGCGGATTTTTTTCATAGCCGGTCTCCCATGCAAGCCGCTCTGCATAAAGCGCCCAGCCTTCGGCATAGGCTGTAAACGGCACAATATTGCGAAAAACCGGCAAGCCTTTCAACTCTTGTGCGATTGCAATCTGCATATGATGTCCGGGTACGGCTTCGTGATAAGCAAGCGTGCGCATGCCAAATTTTGGCGTCTCCCCCACATCGCGCAGATTGGCGTAGAAAGTACCTGGTTTGGAGTTATCCATCGGCGGCGAGTTGTAATATGCGCCCGGCGCCGTTTTTTCGGTAAACACCGGCACCCGTCTTACTTCCACTACGGCCTTGGGTTTGGTAGCGAAGCTTTTATCAAGCCCGCCAATGACCTCATCAATGATCGATTGATAGTCTTTCAGAATCTGTGCACGGCCATCATCCGTATCCGGATAAAGTTGCTCGGGCGATTTGGCAAGCTTTTGCATGCGTTCGGCGCGGCTGCCTTCGGTGTAGCCAGACTCAGCCAAAATCCGATCCATCTCAACGCCAATGCGGGTTACTTCTTGCAGACCGATCTGATGAATTTCATCCGCTTTCATGGTCGTTGTGGTGTTGGATTCGATTGCGTATTGATAGAATTTATCGCCATCCGGGAGCGCCCAAACGCCATCATTTCTTAAAGCTTTAGGCCGCAGTATTTCCAAGTAGGCGTTGAGCTGATTGTAGGCGGGTAAAACACTGCTGGCCACCGCCTG
>JAYVYF010000295.1:0-2414 GCA_043784585.1 Burkholderiales bacterium | reverse complement strand
CCCAGTGATTCTGACAGCAGCCGCTCGGACGGCAAGGCCTCATGCACCTGATAGCGGCCCTGACGTACTGCCTCCCCCAACTTTCGTGCGAGCTGAAGATATAACGGCGAATTATCTCGCGGGTCAGGCTTGAATTCGGCGGTCACACTTTTTTTCATAACGCTCTTTACTTACGCTATTTCGATGAGATCGCGATCTTGCCTGATATGCAGATTCGTATTGCACATTGCGGGCGAAGAACGATGCGGTTGATTGTTGGTGGCGTCAGCGTCGCTATTGGCATCGGCATGGGGGCGATGATTTGCTTTGCGACTTTCGCGTGGACAACACGATTTATCAAGGCAGTAAGCCTAAAACCATCTACAATAAAACCAATGTAATACCAAATATATCATGCGCCAGAACTTGCCGGGCAAGTGGCGTACGATTTACGATTTGCATTTCCGGTAAAAAATCAGAAAGAGGCACTGTTTTGGACGTTCTAGCACGCGCAGGCTTTGGTGTTTGTGCCGGTTGGTTTCTATTTATGGCCTTTGCCTTCTGCTGTGCGTCGCCGCTGGCCGCCGCAGAGGGAAAAATATTCCGCTGGTCGACTAACGGCGATGTCACCACACAAGACCCTCATGGCCAAGATGAAGGCTTTACGAAGTCAATCAATGCGCTGGTCTATGAACGTTTGATCCAGCCGGGCAAAGATATGTCGCCCACGCCGTGGCTGGCAACATCCTGGAAAGTACTGAGTCCGACCAAACGTGTCATCTATTTGCGCAAGGACGTCAAGTTTCAGGATGGCTCGCCATTTACCGCCGATGATGTGGTTTTCTCGTTCGAGCGTGCCGCCAAATCGAATCAGTTCAGAACCTATGCGATTCCCGGCGGTGTGGCGAGAAAAGTCGACGAGTACACGGTTGAATTTACCACGGCAAAGCCGAATCCGGTCGGGCTGAATTTCATTGGCGAGGTGCCGATCATGAGTAAAAAGTGGGCGGAAAAAAATAACGCGGTACTAGCGCAGGATTTCACCACCAAAGAAGTCACTTACGCGTCGCGCAACGCGATGGGCACCGGGCCATTCCGGCTAGTCTCATACGAGCCCGGAATTAAAACCACGCATATTAAAAACGTCGATTGGTGGGGCATTAAGGAAGGTCGCTTTGAAAGCAATATTGATCGGCTTGAGTACCGTCCCATCGCCAGTGCGGTGACGAGAATGTCCGCGTTGAAATCAGGTGAAGTGGATTTCGTGCTGGATCCGCCGGTGCAGGACGTGTCCAAACTCAAGGAAGATAAAGCGCTCAAGGTTTGGGAGGGCGACGAAATGCGCATTATCTTGATCGCGATGGATCAGGCGCGCGACGAGTTACTTTTTTCTGATGTAAAAGGCAAAAATCCGCTCAAGGATGCTCGCGTCCGCGCAGCGCTTTATAACGCGATTGACGTCAACGCGATCAAGACCCAGATCATGCGCGGTCTAGCGACGCCAACTGCGATTGCCCTGCCTAATCCGAAAGGTGAGGGAATTTCGGCCGCGCTTGAAAAGCGCCTTCCCTACGATCCTGAAGCCGGCAAAAAGCTGCTTGCCGAGGCGGGTTATGCGAACGGATTCGGCTTTACGCTGCACTGTCCGAACGACCGATATGTCAATGACGAAAAAATTTGTGTTGCGCTGGCGGGTATGTGGGCGCGGATCGGGCTCAATGTAAAAGTGGAGGCCATGCCTAAGGCGCAATATTTTCAGCGCACGCCGAAAAAAGAATTCAGCGTCATGCTGCAAGGCTGGGGCGACACCAATCGTGACGCCATGTTTACGCTAAAGCCGGTGCTGCACAGCTTTAATACAACGGGCTATGGCGACAGCAATTACGGCAATTTTAAAAATGCGGAGCTGGATGCGCTGATTGAAAAAGCGGAGAGTGAAATGGATGCACCGACGCGTCAGGGGCTGATTAACAGTGCGGTTGAGCTGATCCAGCGCGAGGTGTTGGTGATTCCGCTTCATCGGCAAGTGGTGCCGTGGGCATCGCGCGCCAATATCAGCTTGGTGCATCGGCCAGATAATAAATTCGCGCCGTTGTGGATCAAAATGCAGTGACGCATCTGCAACAATTTGGCGCGCGGGACGGCAAAACGCTCACGATATTCAGCCATCAACAGCATTTTTCACTGAAATAAAATGGGTTGTCAATGGCAGTTACCTATATCTGGGCATCGTTTTTTATTATTGGTTTTGTCGCGGCATTAGGCCAATGGCTATTGCTGGGCGATACCGAAATATTCAAAAAAATAGTTGACGGTACGTTTGAATCGGCGAGAGTTGGCGTGATGGATATCGCGCTGCCACTCGCGGGCATCATGACGCTGTGGCTGGGCATTTTGAATGTGGGTGAAAAAGCGGGCGCAATCAATTTGCTCGC
>JAYVYF010000294.1:0-9055 GCA_043784585.1 Burkholderiales bacterium | reverse complement strand
GCGCTGGAATCTCGCAAGAGCGATGTCGTTTCTGAGGAAGACCCTATTGACGCGCTATTCGCAGGCAGTAAAATCACGCTAAAGCCGATATACGACGCGATTTCAAAAACAATCAACACATTCGGTCGCGACATCGAATTTGCGCCCAAAAAAACGTACGTTAGCGTGCGCCGGGCAAAACAATTTGCCATCCTGCAACCCTCCACTGCGCAACGATTCGACATCGGCATCGACCTAAAAGGCGTCGCCCCCAGCGGCAAACTGGAAGCCTCCGGTACGTGGAACGGCATGATCAGCCATCGCGTCAAAATTGAGTCCCCAACGGAATTCAACAAAGACATCATGCTGTGGTTGAAGCAGGCTTATGACCAGGCGGGATAAAAATCAGAAAGCTTCACTGAGCATAGACGGGCATTTCAAAGCATAAATGCTCGAAAACGCGCGCTTAAATTAACTCTATAATTTTCGATGCCTGAGGTTAGCCGGGCAAATGCGCTCAATACGCACTACATCTTCTTTGAGGTTGAGGAGCGATGGTTGTTCAGTTTCTATTCTCGCAGCGCCCCGACCACGCACTTAAACAGCTGATAAGCCTCACGCCCAATAGCGGGCTTACCGTATTCACCGGTTGTGATGACGACCACCAAGTCCAGTTCTGGCACTAGAAACAGCCGCTGTCCACCGTTGCCAAATCCGCCGCTCCAATCGCGTTTTTCACCCACTGCTTCAATCTTGCCAACCCACCACTGATAGCCGTATTGCCAGCCCAATTCGTTGCCCATGTCGATTTGACCGCGCAGAGAATCAATCAACCAGGCCGAGGGTACAATTTGTTTGCCATGCCACTTTCCACGTATTTTGTCCTCGCCTATCACCATGCGACCGATACGCGCCAGATCGCGTGAACGCAAACGCAATCCCGCAAATGCCAGTGGCCGACCACGAACATCGTTTGTCCATTCCCAATTGGTAATGCCCAACGGCTCAAACAATACTTTGCGCGCGTAATCGGGTAACGATATCCCTACCCGCTCGGCCAAGATTTGCGCGAGCACAGCAGTGCCACCGCCGTTATAGTTGTAGAGGGTACCGGCGGGCGCGGCCGCTGGGCGATCAAACAAATAGCGCGATTGTGACGATCGCCAGTAACGGCCCATTTCATCATTTCTGGAGTTGTAAGTACTGGGCTCATTCCAATTCAGACCACTGCTCATCGTCATTAAATGCGCGATGGTAATTGCTTCCCGCCCCTGGCTTTTGAGATTGGCAAGCGCGGGCAGCAGGTCAAGTACTGGCGTATTTAGAGGGGGCGTCTTGCCGTCGGCTTGCGCAATTCCCCAGAGCAAGCTGACCACGGATTTACTAATTGAACGCACGTCATGTCGAATCGATGCGTCGAAATCCGTTGATGATGCGAATAGTGTGTAGATGGTTTCATCTTTCCCGCGCTTATATGATTCGGCCACGAGCCGACCATGGCGCTCGATAACCAGGCTGTGAAAATTTACCTTGCTGTCGGCGAAATCCTTGAGCAAGTCGCATAAACGCGCCTGATCAAATCCTGCCGATGTTGCGCTGGTTTCAACATCCCAACCGTCGACAAGCTTTGCGGGCGCGTCGCAAGGCGCACCCAGACTTAACTGTGTAAATGCAATTAATAAAACCGCTAAAGCACATTGGCGCATAGGAATTCAGCCTTTATGAATTCTGCCTTTATTTTTTCACCGGAAAAATTCTCACTTCGCTTTCAGCCGCCACAGCGACGTAATTTCTTTTGCGCGGGCGACGTGCAGTACGTCTCCGGCATCAGAGACGCGCGGATGGGTGGGCCGCACATCCATTTTTCCCGCTACGATTAATCCCGCGGCATCAATCCAACCCAACAACAAATCGCGTGATCGCAAACCCAGATGCTCGGCGAGATCGGAAAGTATCAACCAGCCCTCGCCACCGGGTTCAAGATGCGCAGCGAGTCCACTTAAAAAACCACGCAACATGCCACTATCAGGATCATAAATTGCCCGCTCTATCGGCGACGACGGACGCGCGGGCAGCCACGGCGGATTACAAACAATCAACGGTGCGCGACCTTCAGGAAATAGATCCGCTGCGATCACGTCAACGCGATCATTCAACTTCAATCTTGATAAATTCTCGCGCGCGCAGGCAATAGCACGCGGATCCTGGTCGGTGCCGATAACGCGTTTAACGCCATGCTGCGCGAGTATCGCCGCCAATACGCCGGTGCCGGTGCCAACGTCAAACGCAAGCACCGGTGGGGACTGTGAGAGCATTGCTTCAGCCACCAAGCTCACATATTCCCCACGAATCGGCGCAAATACGCCGTAGTGCGGATGAACCTTGTCGTGAAGTGCGACAACATTGACGCCTTTGCGCCGCCACTCATGTGCGCCAATAATGCCCAGCAATTCGCGCAACGAGGCAACTGAGCCTTGATCGTAGTCTTCGGTAGATACGCCGGGCAGACCCCATGCTTCAACGCAGGCGAGCCTGACGTCCGGGGCGCGTCGCAGCGGTATCGTGTAATTACTGGCAAAAGGAATCAGCAACATCGACAAGGTTCGCGCACGCTGTGACTGGGCTTGACGGTGCAGATTAAAAGCATCTGCGGGCAATGGTGCTGCCTGTTCAACCAGTGGAAATGTCGGCCCCTGTCGCAGCGGTTGGTCGGCCGACTTTTTCAAGACTCGTTTTGATTTCGCATCCACCCGGCGCGCCAATGCTTGCAACAACTGCTTTGCGTTTTGAAAATCACCGCGCCATAGCAATCCTGTGCCTTCGCAAGCCAGTCGATACGCGGCATCTGCAGTTATCGTATCGTCAGCCACCATAACCCGCCGCGGTGCCAGCGAACCATTCTCAGCACGCCAATGGGCTGCGTGCGGCTGATTTGCTTCGACCCATTTAATTTCTGAGTCAATAATCTGGCTTGATTTCACAGTTTACGAATCAAGCTTGAAGATTCACGGAGAAACAAACGCGCGATAGACCCGCAAAAAGCGGGCATTTTCAACAATGCCATAGTCACCCGGCGCATATTGCAACAACCAGTCAAGTGCTTCGCCTTCCAACACATCACCGCCAGCACTTCGCATAATCGTAAACGGCTCATACATTTGCCGCGCCAGTACTGGAATACGTTTTGCGCGAAATTGGTCCGCCGCAATAAGCTCATATTTCAACTCAAAACGATCGCGCGAAACACACCAGCGTTCTCCCGATTCGCTGGTGATGAGCGCATCGCCCGCGCGAAATCGATTAAACCCTTCGCGGCTCAATAATTCACCTTCCCGCTCCGCAAAAGTAGAGTGAACGGTTTCGTGTTTTACAAAGATTTTTGCAGCATGATCTTTGGTCAGATCAATATCGGCAAGTGTTTTCATACGTTTTCATCTTTATTGCGGCGATTGAATTTGAGCAAGCCATGAATATACCTGAGCAAGCAATCCCGCCATGGGCTATCTGCTTGCGCAGACAGCTTAAATGCCCGCCATGCGCGACTTTTCCAATGGCATGAGATGAATACCTTCGGTGGCAAGAGCAATCTCAATCGATACCCCCAAGCCTAAGCGACACCGGTTCGCTTGGAGAGTGGGCAGGTTCATATACAGCAGTGGTGCCAGGTTAGAATCACTGATGCCATCGACTGCGATTCCGAGGCTCACGTTTGAGCCCAACACCACATATTCAGCAATCTGGCCGTTCACGATATTTTCCTTGCCGCTCGCGATATTTTCTGCCGAACCGTCGCGGTGACGATGCAACGTCACGTATTCCGATGGCAATGCCCATGAGATTGACGTGCCCACGCTGAACTCGGGGGAATAGGTGACGTCGAGGAGTTGCATGCGCCACATAATTCTTGTCAGCTTACGTTCATGGTCATGCTGCGTGACGGTGCCCTCAAAAATATTTTTTATATCGACAAGGCGCGCCACTTCGCTGCTTGACGGCCGCGTCATTACATCCACCGGCGAGCCGATTTGCAGAGTTTTGCCGTGCCGCAAAATGCACATACGGTCTGCCAGCATTGCCGCCTCATCCAGATCATGCGTAACCAAAATCACCGGCATTTGCAGTTGGCGTCGCAACGCGGCGAGCTCGATATAAAGCTTTTGCCGAGTGGCACGATCTACCGCCGAAAATGGCTCGTCCAATAGCAGCACCTCCGGGTCGCGCGCCAGTGCTCGTGCCACCGCGACGCGTTGCTGCTGGCCGCCTGAAAGCTGGCTGGGACGTCGATGCGCAAGCCCTCCCAAATTCACTAAGGCCAGCAGCGCTTGCGCACGTGCAGCCCGAACCGCTCGCGGGCGATGCGACATTGATGCTTCAATATTTGCCACGGCACTCAGGTGGGGAAACAAAGCGTAGTGTTGAAAAACGAATCCCGTCGAGCGCTGCTGCGGAGACAAATTTATCTTTGTTTCCGCATCAAACCACGTCCTGCGATTGACGACCACGCGCCCATATTCGGCTCGATAAAGGCCCGCGATCGCGCGCAGCAATGTTGACTTTCCGCTGCCCGAAGGGCCCACCACAGCCAGCACTTCACCCGGCGCGCATTCAAATTCCGCGTCAAGCGGAATCGGGCCGCCCTGACATAGCCGAACGCTCAGCCCGTTGGTACGATGATCGGGCGCCCCACTCAAGCGCGCCGCCCGTATTTGCCGGTAGTCGCATAAGCAACTGCGATCGCCACCAGCGATAGCAATAAAAGCGCTGCCGACATCATGCCGGCGCTATTCGTATCAAACGCCTGCACGCGATCATAAATGGCGATAGCAACGGTCTTGGTTTCCCCCGGGATGCTGCCGCCTACCATCAGCACTACGCCGAACTCGCCCACTGTATGTGCAAACGTGATCACCATGGCCGACACGATACCGGGCCACGCCAATGGCAGTTCAATCGCCCAAAAAATTTTCCATGCCGACATGCCGCAACAAGCCGCTGCGCTTCGCACATCTGCGTCAATCGCTTCAAAGCTGCGCTGCATGGGCTGAATGGCGAATGGCAGATTGAAAATGATGGACGCTAACAGCAATCCTGCAAAACTGAAAACAAGCGGCTGTCCTGCCAACGATTCATAGAACTTTCCTACCATCGAGTTACCACCCATCGACACTAACAGGTAATAACCTAGCACCGTAGGCGGCAACACTAACGGGAGCGCACATGCCGCCTCCAGCAGGCTTTTACCTTTAAACCGCTTCCATGCAAAGAAGCGTCCCAGGTAAATCCCCGTGGGCAATAGCACCGCGGTCGTCCACAGCGCGAGCTTTAACGACAGGGTTAGCGCAGTCCAATCCATCAATTGCGGCGGTGTGATGTGGCTTGACCCGGCATGAATCTAGTCCTTGCCTGGCAAGCGGAAGCCGTAACGCTTGAAAATTTCGCGTGCAGCCGGGGTTTGGAGGTACAGATAAAAAAGTTGCGCTGTTTTGCCTGCATTTTTCGTTAACACCATGCGTTGACGCAGCGGCTGATGCCAATCTGCCGGGATCAGCACAAATTCACCCCGCGATGAAATGGCCGGCGAAATCGCCTGTGCATAGGAAAAAATGCCGCCCTGCGTGCTGCCTGAGGTGGCGAACTGTGCGGCTTGCGAAATATTTTCTCCCAGCACTAAATGGGGCCGGATTTTCTCCCACAATCCAGCTCGCGTCAGTGCCTGCTGCGCAGCACGTCCATACGGCGCGTGTTCGGGATTTGCAATCGAAAAATTTTTAAGCCGTCCATCCTGAATCGCGGCAGCGAGATCTTTAAGCTCGTTATCGGTATTAAGCAGCGATGATTTCGGCGCGAACAAAACGAGCCGACCGATTGCATAAAGGGCGCCGTCGTCCACTGTTTTGCCTTCCTTGGCGAGCGCATAAACATAAGCTTCGTCTGCGGATAAAAATAGCTCGAATGGCGCGCCCTCTGCAATTTGCCGACGGTAGTTGCCAGAAGACCCGAAGCTAAGCTTAACGGTTTTGCCGGTTTGCCTGGTGAATTCGTTTGCCACTTCTGGCAGCGCGAATTGAAGATCAGAAGCTGCTGCCACATTCGGCAACTCTGCACTCTGGACAGATTTCGAATTAAGACAGACCGACATCAACGCTATCAACATAAATGCACAACGTAACCGCATAAAATAAATCCCGTTATCCGATATATACGCAGGAATATAACGGTGAACAGACATTCAGTCCAGCTGTTTGCGATTTGCGCATGGTTTGTGTAAGTTTTTATCGGTGAATCAAAACCTGCAAGTCCGCCATAGGCCAAGAAAGGCGGTAATGGCCCTGCTATATCAATCGCGCAGTAAACGGCTCAGTCTTTTGATATCGTGGTTGCTGGCTTTCAGTGCATCTTCTTCTATGCGCCGATAGCATTCAATCACCTGCATGCCGTTGGACGTAACCACAGTACCGCCGCCATTTTTACCGCCCGTCGCAGCATCCACCACGGGAAATTTAAACATTTTATTCATCGAATCAATCAACAACCATGCCCGGCGATAAGACATACCCAGCACTTTGGCCGCCGCCGTGATTGAGCCAGTTGATACAATTGCCTCAAGCAAGGCGACTTTACCGGGCCCAAGTGCGATCTCGGCGTCCTTGGTGATGCGAAGGCGGAATTGAGCGTGTGGTTTCAATGATTTGACGACTTTAGGATGAAAAACACAGTATTACAAAATATCTTATATTGTGATCAACAACAATATTCACCGGTAGATGACAACTATCTTGACGTCTTGTATTTCGATTTATAAATCTGGCCCGCAATGAGATGCGACTCAAACGCCGCCATATTCGCCTTGTAGAGCATCGCTTTTTGTATTTCCTCGACGCCTACAACAAATGAGCTGTTGTTCCTACGTTAGTCCATCCACATATTTGTGACCATTAGGTTGGACACTTGAGCATTGGGTGACTATTTCCTTCAACTCTTTTGTCCCAGTGAAAATTCAGGATAAATACAAAATGCCTAAATTAAAGACCAAGCCCAAACCCGAACTTGTTCAACCGCAGAAGTCGTTATTGATTGTCGAATCCGACGAAATTAACGCCGATTCTGAATTGGAAAATAATCCCGACGACGACGCAGCCAAAATCTTGCTTAACGAAGGCGTGTTGAGTCTTGAAGAGGAAATTGATGCGGGCGTAAATCGAGGCATTGATAGTGACGATGATAACGACACCGGAAATGGCGATTATGGAAATGATTTTGTGAAACCTAAACAGGCGAGGAATCTATGATTTTGCATGACATCAAGCGGAACTTGGACGAGCTGAAATTGAGCGTTAGCCCCAGCCTGTCGGCAAGGCCGTCACGTAAAGTTGCGCATCACAATACTGATCGTGATGCGCTGGCGAAACGAATTCAAGTTGCGTATCGGGTCTCGGCTCAAGAAGCAGAAGCGCAAATTGCGGCGGCAGAAAAGCGCAGCGCTTTTTATACGTTTAAAGTCTCAACTGCTCCCACACTCAAATCAGGCGCTAAACAATCGTTCAACCGACCTGCATGATCGGTGTCGCCGTAGGCGACTACCGGATTGATAGTATCGATATCATTTAGCACGAGCTGTTGAAGTCTTTTTAGGTGCAGCCCGTTCCATTAGCTTTCGGCAGCCCTCCGCACCTCGTCTAGCTGCCTTTTCGTCGCCTGTATCCACTAATGGAAGTAGCGCTGCCAGTGGATTAATAAGCCCCAGCAGGAATGCACTGGCCAATTTACGCCCCAACGGCGCTTTATCAAGCGAGACTTCAGGATTGCCGAATTTTCCCGTAACCCGTAGCGGCGTGCGTAACGTCAGCGGGCTAAAGTCTTTAGGCATCACCACTGCGTGCAGATCCAGCGACTCGGTGGCTAACGAAAGCGAACCTTCCACCCAAATTGCGCTGTTTTCGGTATCGATGACCATCACGCGGGGGCGGAAAATGCCGTTGTCGACGACTAAATCTGCCACCGCGCATTGAATAGGCAGCGCATCATCGCCCTTAAAAACTACGCCCAAGGCTCCGGCCACATCGAGCCCGGCGATTTCAACGCCCAAGTGCGATACTGCGCCCTCGCTTAATTCCGTATGGTATTTGCCCTTCAAGCTGCCCAAAATCTCGGCCGTGGAGCGCCCAACCCCTTGCAAGGTGGTGCCGCCGTGAAGTCTACCCGACACAAACGGCGGTGCATTATTGGGACGAGTCTGGTGAATGGCTCGCTCCAATTGCACACCATCCCAACGCAGGTCCGCGATCCATATTGCTTTTAATGCTCTCCCGTCCAGCGACATTTTGCCGCCAAAATTTCCTTGGCCAGTGCGCGCCTCGATTTCATCCAAGGTGAGTACCCCATCTTTCAGCAGCAGGTGACTGTGCAACGGGCGCAAGGTTTCTAGCAGCTTGCTACCCAAATCGAGTTCACCCATGTCGATCAAGACATTGGCGTCCATGCTGCGTAAAGCCTTCAGGTCAAATGGACGGTCTGGCAACACCTTGCCATTGACCTTTTTAGAATCAGTGCCCGATGGCACACCGATGCTGGGGCCGAGATCAGCCAGAATCAAGCGCGCGCCACCCAGTCGGCCGGTTAACAGCGGCACGGGGCGAGCAGTCTCGAAGGTAAAAGCACCATTCAAACGGCTGGTGCCAATCGTTGCCTTGTCAACCACTAACGACCACGTATCGCTTTGACGCACGATGGCCCCATCCATGCGAAACGCAGCAGTGGTTGGCAATGTGACGCCCAGCGGGTCACCGACCGCTGCGAGCGAGGGGCCCTGCAAGCTATAGCGCCCGGTAAATCCACCAAGATGCGATGCGTCGGTAGCGGTTCCGTTGAAGTCCAGCTTGGCGCGACCCACCGTCACGTTCAAGGTCAGCGGTACAGATACCGCAGCGGCGTCGGCAGCCGACCACGGCAGCACATCCACTGATCGCAATTCAAGCTTGGCGTCGAGGCCGCGATATTTGCCCGTGGCGTTAATTTGAAAGAGATTTTCGCGGCTCGCATCTGAATTGCCTGATTTGACAGATTTGCCAGCGTCGGC
>JAYVYF010000293.1:0-4385 GCA_043784585.1 Burkholderiales bacterium | reverse complement strand
ATATTGTCGTAGCTAATGCCCGCGGCCGCCTCATCACGATCAAACGAATACGCGTCTTTCATGGTGAATTCGCGGCCGCGCATCACGCCAAATCGCGGGCGGCGTTCATCGCGAAATTTGGTTTGGATATGATAAAAATTAACGGGCAACTGGCGATAGCTTTTGATCTCGGCTCTCGCGATATCCGTAATCGCTTCCTCTGAAGTTGGCTGCACAATAAAATCGCGATCATGGCGATCTTTGATGCGCATTAATTCCGCGCCGTATTTTTGCCAGCGGCCTGTTTCCTGCCATAGCTCGGCGGGCTGGACGACCGGCATTAGCAGTTCCACCGCACCCGCTGCATTCATCTCCTCGCGAATAATCGCCTCAACCTTGCGAATCGTGCGCAGCCCCATGGGTAAGTAGTTATAGATGCCGGCGGCGAGTTTGCGGATCATGCCGGCACGCAGCATCAGTTTTTGCGAAACGATGTCAGCGTCAGCAGGCGCTTCTTTGAGGGTGGAAATAAAAAACCGGGAGGCGCGCATTTTGTCTTGGATATTCAATAAGTTAAAAAGAATGTTCGCCCAATCAAGCGGCAAACATCGCGATTTTACATGCCAATGAAGAGATTGCCCTACACAGCGCCCAAGTTTTGTGAAAGAATCAGGATAACTAGTGAATTGGAAGGGCAACCATGATTGATCGTGATGGTTATCGCCCAAATGTCGCCATTGTTCTTTGCAATGCAAAGAATGAGGTGTTTTGGGGCAAACGCATCAAGGAGCATTCTTGGCAGTTCCCGCAGGGCGGTATCAAGTTAGGCGAAAGCCCTGAAGATGCGATGTATCGGGAGCTGGAAGAAGAGACGGGCCTGAAGCGGGAGCACGTGCAGATTTTGGGGCGCACCAAAGGTTGGCTGCATTATCACGTGCCCAACCACTGGATCAAGCGTGAGTGGCGCGGCACCTATAAAGGCCAAAAGCAGATCTGGTATTTGTTACGGCTGACCGGTCGCGACCATGACGTTCGGTTGCGCGCAAGCACCCATCCCGAGTTTGATGCGTGGCGCTGGCACGATTATTGGGTACCACTCGACAGCGTGATTGAATTCAAACGCGACGTGTATCGTCAGGCCTTGCAGCAGCTCGTCCGTTTTTTGGATACCGGCCATCGTCGTCCTCGCGATGGCGTGCATGAGTCTGGACCAGAGCATGATGCGACCGCGCATGAGATCACGTGGGATGCTACTCCTCTCTTGCATGGCGCAAATATTTCAGATCCGTCAATTGCTGAGATGACGTTAACCGTATCGCCTGCTGCGTCTTCGGCTCAGCCTCTTGCTGCGTCGCCGGTGAGTTCGCTTAATGTGCCAGTTGCTGCAGCGTTTGTTAACCCGTCCGCCATTCCATCCGCTGCGCCAGCGACTGCGTTAGTGGCGAGTACGGCAAACCACGAAAGCGTTTGACCTTAGGTGAGTCGGTGATGCGCGGCAGCACCCAGCTTCTGACCCACACGCCACGCGGACTTTACTGCGCAGTCGGGGATTTTTACGTCGATCCGTGGCGTCCGGTAGATCGCGCTGTCATCACTCATGCTCACGCGGATCACGCGCGACCGGGGCACAAGGCTTATCTGGCGAGCGCGCCAGCATTAGGCGTACTACAATCGCGACTGGGTGCTGCGGCACAAATTGAGACGCTCGCGTATGGCGAAATCCGCGATCTCAATGGCGTAAAAATATCACTGCATCCGGCGGGCCACGTATTGGGCAGCGCGCAAGTGAGAATTGAGTATCGTGGCGAAGTCTGGGTGGTGTCGGGCGATTACAAGCTTGATTTTGATCCGACCTGCGATCAATTTGAATCGGTGAAATGCGATACCTTCGTCACCGAGTCCACTTTTGGCCTGCCGATTTACCGCTGGCGTGCGCACGCGGAAATGTTCGCAGAAATCAATCAGTGGTGGGCGGCGAATGCGGCGGTGGGGCGCAGCAGTGTGTTGTTCGGCTACTCATTCGGCAAGGCGCAGCGGATGCTGAAAAGCGTTGATGCCAACATTGGCCCGATTTTTTGTCATGGTGCGGTTGAGGTTTTAAATCGCGCCTATCGCGAAGCGGGCATTGACTTGCCTACGACGCAAACGGTGAACGAGGTAGACAAAAAGTTTGATTATTCACGCGCCTTGGTGGTCGCACCACCATCCGCATCCGGCACGCCCTGGCTCAAGCGATTCGGTGATTATTCGGATGCGTTCGCATCCGGCTGGATGGCGATTCGCGGCTCAAAGAAGCAGCGTAACGTCGATCGCGGCTTTGTGATTTCGGATCATGCCGATTGGCCCGGCTTATTGACAGCGATTGAAGCGAGCAGTGCCTCGCGTGTGCTGGTCACACATGGTCAAGTACCGGTGATGGTGCGCTACCTGCGCGAATGCGGGCTGGAAGCGGATGCTCTGGAGACCGAATTTGAGGGTGAAGGCGGAGCGGAAGTTGAAACGAAAGCGGATGATGCCGCAACCTAAAGTTGGGCGCGCCTAGATGAAAGCATTTGCCGACCTCTACACTGCCCTCGACGCCTCCACACGCACCAACGACAAAACCGCTGCACTGGTGGCCTATTTTAATATGGCGCCTCGCGAGGATGCCTGTTGGGCGGTGTATTTTTTGACGGGAAACCGACCGCGCCAGGCGGTGCCCGCGAAAAAGCTGCATGAAATCGCGGCGGATGCGGCGGGCTTGCCGCTGTGGTTATTTGAAGAAGCGTACGACTCGGTCGGCGATCTGGCAGAGACGATTGCGCTGATTTTGCCGCCGCCAGAAGCCGCGTCTGCATTGCCGCTTCACCGCTGGATTTTGGATCGCCTGGGCACGCTCCGCACGCTCGCTGAAGCTGAACAAAAGGCAGCGTTACTGCGCTATTGGGCCGAGTTGGATCAGCATCAGCGATTCGTGTTTAACAAGCTCATCACCGGCGGATTTCGGGTGGGTGTTTCAGCGCTGTTGGTAATTCGCGCGCTGGCCGAATTCACGGGGTTGGATGCAAAACTCATTTCGCATCGGCTTGCGGGTGATTGGCAACCCACGCCGGAGAATTACGCGGCGCTCGTGTCGCTTGACGCGCAAAATTTCGACATCTCTAAACCGTATCCCTTTTTTCTAGCGCACCCCGTGGACGATGCGCAAACTCTGGAATCGCAGCTGGGTAATCGCGCCGACTGGCAGGCTGAATGGAAGTGGGACGGTATTCGCGGGGAACTGGTAAAGCGAGACGGCGAAATATTCATCTGGTCACGCGGCGAGGAGTTGGTGTCGGCGCAATTTCCGGAGCTGATCGCGGCGGCAAAAGTGTTGCCCGATTGCGTCCTGGATGGTGAAATTTTACCGAACAAAGATGGCCAGATGATGCCATTCGCGGTGCTGCAAAAACGCCTTGGCCGCAAAAATCCGGCCAAGAAAATTTTGAGCGAAGCGCCGGTCATTTTTCTGGCCTATGACGTGCTGGAAATTGCGGGCGAAGATATTCGGCAACAGCCGCTGCATCAGCGCCGTGATCGCCTCCACGAAATAATTTATAGCGTGCCAAGCGCAGGCGACGAGCCAAATTTATTGCAACTCTCCGACATCGTGCGTGCACCGTCGTGGGCAACGCTAGCCACCGCGCGTGGGGAGAGCCGCGAGCGGGGCTGCGAGGGTCTGATGCTCAAGCGCCGCGATTCGGTTTACGGTGTCGGCAGAACGCGCGGCGATTGGTGGAAATGGAAGCTCGCGCCGATGACGGCTGACGCGGTGCTGGTCTACGCGCAGCGCGGCCACGGCAAGCGCGCAAGTTTGTATTCTGATTACACGTTTGCGATCTGGAAAGCGATTGACGGCGCGCGTCAGCTGGTGTCATTCGCCAAAGCCTATTCGGGCCTGACCAACGAAGAAATCACCACCGTGGATGCGTTCATTCGCAAAAATACGCTGGAAAAATTTGGTCCCGTGCGCACCGTGAAACCGGAGCTGGTATTTGAGCTGGGCTTCGAGGGAATTCAGCGTTCAAAACGTCATAAATCCGGCGTGGCGGTGCGATTCCCGCGTATGTTGCGGGTGCGCACCGACAAACTGGCAGATGAGGCGGATTCGCTCGAGTCGCTAGCCCATTTGCTGGGGCCAGAGGTTAAAAACTGAAATATGCGTGGTGCGGGCACACTTGAAGCCGTCCGCTAAAGGCACCGGCTAAACCCACCCATAAGCATTGAATTTGAAGCGCGAATGCACGCTAATTCGGTACGATTTGGACCTACAAACCCTAGCAGCGACGGGCATCGTGGCGCTTTTTTGCTTCAAAAAGCACGCCCTTTCTAGGCCCCCTGTTACTTCATATTTCACTTTAACGTCAAGCGACTTTTCGGCCCATTTA